>NZ_JAYXBQ010000002.1:0-211040 GCF_039668335.1 Mycobacterium sp. SM3041
AACATCGCCGGCACCGGCGACCACGTCGTGGCCTCGCCGCGGCTGTACGGCGGCACCTACAACCTGCTGCACTACACGCTGCCCAAGCTCGGCGTCGACGTCAGCTTCGTGGCGGACCCCGACGACCTCGACTCGTGGCGCGTCGCCGTCCGGCCGAACACCAAGGCGTTCTTCGCCGAGACCATCTCCAACCCGAAGATCGACATCCTGGACATCCCGGGTGTCTCGGGCGTCGCGCACGACAACGGCGTGCCGCTGATCGTCGACAACACCGTCGCAACCCCGTACCTGATCCAGCCGCTGGCCCACGGCGCCGACATCGTTGTGCACTCGGCCACCAAGTACCTGGGCGGGCACGGCTCGGCGATCGCCGGCGTCATCGTCGACGGTGGCACCTTCGACTGGACGGGCGGCAAGTTCCCGGGCTTCACCGAGCCCGACCCGAGCTACCACGGTGTGGTGTTCGCCGACCTGGGCGCACCGGCCTACGCGCTCAAGGCGCGCGTGCAGCTGCTGCGCGATCTGGGCAGCGCCGCCGCTCCCTTCAACTCATTCCTCATCGCGCAGGGATTGGAAACGCTGTCTCTGCGCGTTGAACGCCATGTGTCCAACGCGCAGAAGGTCGCCGAGTACCTCGAGGGCCGCCCGGACGTGCTCTCGGTGAACTACGCCGGCCTGCCGTCGTCCCCGTGGTACGAGCTGGGCCGCAAGCTGGCCCCCAAGGGCACCGGTGCGGTGCTGTCGTTCGAACTGACCGGCGGCGTCGAGGCCGGCAAGGCGTTCGTGAACGCGCTGACGCTGCACAGCCATGTCGCCAACATCGGTGATGTCCGGTCGCTGGTGATCCACCCCGCGTCGACGACGCACCAGCAGCTGACCGCCGAGGAGCAGCTGGCCTCGGGTGTCACCCCGGGCCTGGTGCGGCTGGCTGTCGGCATCGAGGGCATCGAAGACATCCTCGCCGACCTGGAGCAGGGCTTCGCTGCTGCTGGATCGGTGGGGGGTGCCGACCGAAAGGCGGCCTTGGTGTGACGATTATCGACGTGCCCGTGTCTGACATCTCCGCAGCGCCGCTGCTGCCTGCCGAAGGCGAGATCGGTGTGGTGAACATCGGCTCGCTGACGCTGGAGAGCGGCGTCGTGCTGCCCGACGTGTCCATCGCGGTGCAGCGCTGGGGTGAGCTGTCCCCTGCCGCCGACAATGTCGTGATGGTGCTGCACGCGCTGACCGGTGACTCCCATGTCACCGGGCCCGCCGGGCCGGACCATCCGACGGGCGGCTGGTGGGACGGCGTCGCCGGTCCGGGTGCCCCGATCGATACCGACCGCTGGTGCGCCATCGCCACCAACGTGCTCGGCGGCTGCCGTGGGTCGACGGGCCCCAGCTCGCTCGCTCCCGACGGAAAACCCTGGGGCTCAAGGTTTCCCGCCATCACCGTGCGCGACCAGGTGAACGCCGACCTGGCGGCCCTGGCCGCCCTCGGCATCACCCAGGTGGCCGCGGTCGTCGGTGGCTCGATGGGCGGCGCACGGGCGCTGGAATGGCTTGTGGGACACCCCGACACGGTGCGGGCCGGGCTGGTGCTGGCGGTCGGCGCGCGGGCCACCGCGGACCAGATCGGCACGCAGTGCGCGCAGGTCGCGGCCATCAAGGCCGACCCGAACTGGGCCGATGGCGATTACTACCTGACGGGTCTGACCCCGGACGACGGCATCCAGATCGCCCGCCGGTTCGCGCACCTGACGTACCGCGGCGAGAAGGAACTCGACGACCGGTTCCGCAACACCGCACAGAACCACGAAAAGAGTTCCAGCGACGGCCTTTACGCGGTCGAGAGCTACCTGGAGTACCAGGGCCGCAAGCTGGCCGCACGGTTCGACGCGGGCACCTACGTCGCGCTGACGGATGCGCTGAGCAGTCACGATGTCGGGCGCGGACGCGGTGGGGTCGCGGCGGCCCTGAGGTCCTGTCCGGTGCCGGTGATCGTCGGTGGCATCACCTCCGACCGGCTGTATCCCATTCGGCTGCAGGAGGAACTGGCCACGTTGTTGCCGGGCTGCCCGGGCCTCGAGGTCATCGAGTCCGACTACGGCCACGACGGTTTCCTGGTCGAGACCGACAAGGTTGGCCTGCTGATCCGCCAGACCCTGGACTTGGCGTCCCGGTGACGGGCGAACGCTCGCTGTCCTTCGGGGAGCAGGCCGCCGCGTACGAACGCGGACGGCCGTCCTACCCGCCGGAGTCCATCAACTGGCTGCTGTCCGCGGGGTCCGTCGACGTCCTCGATCTCGGCGCCGGTACCGGCAAGCTGACCGTCCGGCTGGCCGAGCGCGGTCTGGCGGTCACTGCCGTCGACCCGATCCCCGAGATGCTCGAGGTGCTCAGCGGGTCGTTGCCGTCGGTGCCTGCACTGCTCGGCACGGCCGAGGAAATCCCGTTGCCGGACAACAGTGTCGACGCGGTCCTGGTCGCGCAGGCCTGGCACTGGTTCGACCCGGAACGGGCTGCGGCCGAAGTGGCACGGGTGCTGCGACCGGGCGGCCGGCTGGGTCTGGTCTGGAACATCCGCGACGAGCGGCTGGGCTGGGTCAAGGAACTGAACCGCATCATCGGCTGCGAGCACGATCCGTCGGCCGACTCACTGTGCGGCGACTTCACCGACATCGAGACCCACCGCTTCGAGTGGACGAGTTACCTTACGCCGCAAGCGCTTCTGGACCTTGTCGCGTCCCGTAGCTACTGCATCACCTCGCCCGCCGACGTACGCCGCAAGGTGCTGGGCGAGGTGCGCGAGCTGCTGAGCACACATCCGGCACTGGCCAGCAGCACCGGATTGGCGTTGCCGTACGTCACACACTGCGTGCGGGCGACCCTGGCCTAGGCACCCGGTTCACCAGGAGTCAGAAATCCGCCGATGACCGCGGTGCCCGGGCCGACGCGTGCGCCGGGGCCGGGCACCGCGGTCGTCGTCAGCGCCCCGAGCTCCCCTCCACATTCGGCACAGACGGTCTTTGCCGTTGTGACACAGCCGCATTCGTCATGGACCAATTGCGCCGGCGGCCCGTCCTCACCGGCCGTCCACTTGTCACCCCACGCAAGCAGGGTCGCGATCACCGGGTACAGGTCGCGCCCCTTGTCGGTGAGCACGTACTCGAAACGAGGAGGCGCGCTCTGGTATTGGCGCCGTGCCACGATCGCGTGGCGCTCCAGATCGTCCAGACGCGCGGCCAGGACGTTCGACGCAATGCCGAGATCACGGCGGATGTCCTCGAACCGAGCCATTCCCGCGAAGAGGTCGCGCAGCACCAGGGCCGTCCACCGTGGGCCCACGATGTCGAGCGTCCGCGCGATCGAGCAGGAGATGTCACCGAAGGACTGTTTGGACACTGCACAAGCGTAGTCCATTGCTTTCTGCAATGGACTCTGTTTAAGTGGGTTGCAAATAGCAAGTGACGCTCAGGGGTCCTGATGACGACAAGTACAGATTCCGTCGCGACGTTCTGCGCGGCCACCCGCAGCGGTGACGTCGACCGGTTCATCGCCGCGCTGGCACCCGACGCCGAGCTGATCTCCCCGCTGTCCGGGCGCATGGTGTTCCGCGGCCGCGACGACCTGCGCGTCCTGCTGACCGCGGTCTACGCCGGGATGCGAAACCTGCAGTGGGAGAACGTCATCGGAGACGGACGCACGCGCGTCGCGGTGAGCCGCGGGCGCATCGCGGGACTCACCATCACCGACGCCCTGGTGTTCGAACTCGACGATGCGGGGTTGATCCGGCGGCTGCGCCCGCACCTGCGGCCGTGGCTCGCGGTGACGGTCTTCGCCCTACTGCTCGGCCCCAGGCTCGCCGCCCACCCCGGCGTCGCGCGCCGCGCGCTCAGTCGCTGATCTCGACCGGGCCGAACCAGCGCTCCAATGCTGCGCGCAGGTCACCGGCATCCGCCGCGGCGAAAGTGTCTGCCGCCCAAGCGACATAACCGTCGGGCCGGATCAGCATGGCGGCAGGCCCGTCCGCCATGGCGGCTTCCACCGTGTCGACGCGGCGATCCCACGGTGCGACGACCGCAGCCGCCGCACCACCGGACAGGTCGAGGACCACGCCCCGACCGCTGTGCAGCAGGTCGGTGAGCCGGCGCCCGTCGTCCAATTTCTCGTCCGGCACCATGAATCCGGTGAGTCGGTGGGTGGTGCCGCCCATTTCGTAGCGCACGTCCGCCCCCGCCAGTAGTCCGGCCATATGCGCGGTGGCGTCGGGCAGCTGGAAGAGTTCGCCGAGAAGCGTGCGCAAGGCGCGCACCTCGGGTCCGGGCGCAGTGAGCGCGATCTGGGCCAGTGAGTGCATCATGACGCGCTCACCGACCGGATAGCGCTCGGACTCATAGGTGTCGATCAACGCCTCGGGCGCCCAGCCATTGATGACCGCCGCCAGCTTCCAGCCCAGATTCAAGGTGTCCTGCAGACCGAGATTGAGCCCCGGACCACCCATCGCCGAATGCACATGTGCGGCATCACCGATCAGCAGAATGCGGCCGGACCGGTACGCGTCGGCCTGCCGGGTGTTCTGGCCGTCGATGCGGCGCATCGCGAACGGACCGGGCCCGGTCGGCAGGTCGAACGGCACGTCGACCCCGAGCACCCGCCGCAGGCTCTGCCTCAGCTCGTCGTAGGTCAACTCCCCCGGCGCGCCATCCGGCAGCGAACCGAACTCCAGCGTGCCCAGCATCGGCGGATCTCCGTGCGCCTCGAAGAAGATCACCATGCCGGTGTCATAGCGGTTGTGCCCGAACGGAACCCGCCCGAATCCGGGCACGTCGAGCGCGCCGTCCGCGGTGCGGAACTCATCGGCGATGTGCACATGCGCCAACCGGGCCACCGTCGGCGACGTGTGCCCGGGAAAGCCGATACCGGACTGCTTGCGGACGGTGCTACGACCGCCGTCGGCACCCACCAGCCAATCGGCTTGCAGTACATAGGGACCGTCGGGCGCGGCCACGTCGACGGTGACACCGTCGCGGCCGGCCGACAGGGCGGTCACGGCGTGTCCCCATCGCACCTCGACCCCGAGAGCCTGTGCCCGCTCGTACAGCAGCTGGACCAATCGGGGCTGCTTCATCAGCAGCGCCCGCATCGGATTGGCCTCGACACCAACAAAATTCAGCGGCAAGCCGGAGAACATCCAGCCATAGGCGGGCTGCGGCGCGTTGGGATCGCCGGTGAATGCCTGGTAGAGACCACGCATGTCGAGCTGCCGGATCACCTGTCCGACAAGGCCATTGGCCTTGGGCTCGTCGCCCGGCCGGGGCAGCGCGTCGAGCACGACCGGTTTGACGCCGGCGAGGGCGAGTTCGCAGGCCATCATCAGGCCATTGGGTCCGGCGCCGGAGATCACGACGTCAGCGGGCATGCTCACTCCTTCGTCCTGGTCGGTTCAGGCAGTCCCGCGATGACGGCATCGAAACCCGCACGCATCAGCTGCGTGATGGCCACCGGCGGATCGGCGTTGGCGTACGCCTCCATCGCGGTGTCCCCGATGGCGCGGACGACCGCCACCACCAGGCGCGGGTACATGTCGTCAGGGCCGAGGCCCGTTCGCTCGGCGATGGCCGCTACCCAGTCCTGGTAGAGGATCTGCGGCACCGCGTTACGAACCTCGGTTCGCATCAACAGTTTTCGGACTTCGACGAGTTCGCGGCGGTCCGGGATGAGATCGGCACCGGTGATGTCGACCATCTCTTCTTCCAGCGTGCCCGTCACGGCAACGATGATCGACGTCCACAGCGGTTCATCGACCGGCCGCGACCGGAACGTCGCGACACTGCGCTGCATCCGCTCGGCGATGCGATAAGCCAGCGCCTCGTACTTGCCGCTGAAGTAGTTGTTGAACGTCCGTAGGGACACTCCCGCCAGCGCCGCGATCTCCTCGCGCGTGACGGCGTCCAGCCCGCCGCGGTCGAACGCCAGTTGCAGCGCCGCATCACTGAGCGCCCGACGGGTGTCGAGCTTCTTTCGTTCGCGCAGACCAGTTTCAGCTGATTCGGGCATGCCGCCACCGTACAGATAATTTTGCACACTGGGCAACTTTGCCCAGCGGGCAATTTCCTGTGAATGTGACTGACTCAAGTCATTGACTCAGGTCAGTAAATCGAGTACAACTTGAGCCACCATGACCCGCGCCACCGCCAAACCGTCGCTGCGAGAAGCCAAACGGCTGGAAACCCGCCAGCGTGTCCTCGATGCCGCGATCACCGAGTTCAAGCGCGCGGGTATGGCAGATGCCGACGTCGGAGCCATCATCAGATCGGCCGGCGTCGCACACGGCACGTTCTACTTCCACTTCCCCACGAAAGAACACGTGCTGTTCGAGCTCGAACGCCAAGCCGAGGAGACCGCCGGCCGTGAGCTCGCCGCGTTCCTGCAGACCCCGCACACCCTCGAAGAGGCGCTGAACGAGGTGGTCCGGGTCATCGTGGCCGTCGAACAGCGGCTCGGCCGGCTGCTGTTCAAAGACGTTCTGGCCCTGCATTTTTCCTCGAACAGGCCACTGGACGACGAATGGACCGACCACCGGGTGATCGTGCTGGTGGTCCAGGAGATCGAACGGGCCCGCCAGGCCGGTGAGGCGGATGCGGATGTCGACGCGTTCCACAGCGCGGTCTACTTCCTGCTCAGCCTCTATGCCCTGCTGACCACGAGTCGCGGCGCGGACCAGATCCGCACCGCACTGCTGGACAACTTCGTCCACACCGCGCTGCGAGGAATCGCGGCCCGATAACCGGAGGAGACACCATGTGGCAGGAGATCGCCCGCCTCGCCATCGCGTGGGGCGCGATGGCCGCTCTCATCGCGTTCTGGTACTGGATGTTCTCGAACATCGGCACCTTCTGAGCCGCCGGTCCGCCAGTGTCCCAATCGATTACCGCCGCAGAGCTCGAACACGCCTGCGCGCTGACCGCGGTGGCGCTGTCGGAGCGTCGGCGGGCCGGGGCGCGGCTGATCTCCGGCGACCTGCGCCACTTCGGTTTGAGCGCGAGCCGTTCCGTCATCCACGTCCCCTACCCGGCACCCGCACCCGACTGGTCGCTGCGGACCTACACGTGTGGTGTTGCCCTGCAATGCGCGCCGTCGAAAGACCGCATCGCGCAGTACCCACTGCACGGGCTGACGGAGCGCGAACTCGCTGCGCTCCGCCTGATCGAGGGTGCAGTGGCACTGGGGTGGCTGGCGGGGCGTTGGCCCGGCCTGCTTCCCGAAGCGCGTCGGGTGCTGCCCGAACTGGAGCCGGCCGATCCGGACCTCTGTGCAACCGAAATCCTCGCCCGCACAGATACGTTGGCGCGCTCGCGGGAACGATTGCCGGACTATCCGGTGCTCGGCGCACTGCCGCTGAGCGCGGGCGCTACCCGTACCTTGGCGAGCGCGATCCGGCGCACCCTCGGCCGTATGCCGTGGTCCTCATCCCGCTCGGACACCCAACGGCTGATGTCGATCCCGGTCGGCGGCGAGGGTGGCGTGCGCAACGCCAACCTGCCGCCGGCCAGCCGGCCCGAGGACGACGACCTCGACATCCGGCCCGACCAACGCGCGGGAATTCCCTACCCTGAGTGGAATTCGTGGCGTGGCCAGTTCCTGCCCGATCACGTCGCGGTCCTGGAACGGCGACAGACCCGGCACGACCGCCGCGGTGGCGCGTCGCCCGACATCCGGCGCTGGTTCGACGAGCCGACCCACCGCACGATGGTCAACCGACTGGAGGACGGCAGCGACCTCGATGTCGACGCCTACGTCGCGGCCTATGCGGACGGGCGCGCCGGGTCACAGCAGGAGCCAAAGGTGTTCCGCGCCTTACTGCCAAGTGCGCGCGACACCGTCACCGCCGTACTGATGGACGGCAGCTCGTCGCTGGGTATCCATCAAGGCCGGGTGTTCGACCTCGAATTGGCTTGTGCCGACGCCCTTTCCCGCGCCATGACGGTGGCTCGGGAGCGCCACGGCATCTTCGTCTTCAGCGGAAACACCCGCCATCGCGTCGAGGTTCGATGCCTGAAAGAATTCAGCGACAACCACTTTGCGCTGCCCAGCAGGTCCGGCCTGATGACCGGTGGGTATACCCGACTCGGCGCGCCGATCCGGCACGTGACCAGCCGCCTCCTGACCCAGCCCGCGCAGCGTCGAGTTCTCATCGTGATCGGCGACGGACTCATCTCCGACGAAGGCTACGAAGGCCGGTACGCCTGGGCCGACGTCGCGCACGCCGTCGCTGAAGCCGACGAGGCGGGCGTCGGCGTCTACTACCTGGGCCTGGGGCCAGTCCGGGTGGATCCGTTGCCCGAAGTCTTCGGCTCACGTCGATCCCGGCGGATCCGCCACGTCGAGGAACTCCCCCGCGTTCTGGCGCACGTCCACCGAGAGTTGGTATCCGCATGACTGATTCGCCATACCTGCCGGCCGGCGACGAGGTGACCACGTTCAGTCAGGCGTATCAGCGTCGACTGCCGGTCATGCTCACCGGGCCGACGGGCTGCGGCAAGACGCGCTTCGTCGAGCACATGGGAAACCTGTTGGGGCGCCCCGTGGTCACCATCAGCTGTCATGACGACCTCACCAGTTCGGACCTGGTCGGCCGCTTCGTCGTCGCCGGCGGTGACGTGCTCTGGACCGACGGCCCACTGACCCGCGCCGTCAAAGATGGCGCCATCTGCTATCTCGACGAGGTGGTGGAGGCGCGCCATGACTCGCTGGCGATCCTGCATTCGCTGACCGACCACCGCCGCACCCTCTATCTGGACCGCGCCGGCGAAGTGGTGCCGGCACCCGATTCCTTCCTGCTCGTCTGCTCGTACAACCCGGCGTACCGGCATTCGCTCAAGGACCTCAAACCGTCGTTCCGGCAGCGCTTCGTCACCATCGCGATGAGCTATCTGCCACCTGACCGTGAGGCCGACGTCCTCGTCGGCGAAACCGGTATCGACATCGGCGCCGCATCGCGGCTCGTGCAGTGCGCCAACAGCATTCGCCAGGCCGACGACGCCTTCCATTTCGAGCCGCCGTCGACTCGAGTGCTGGTCTCGGCCGCGCACCTGGTCGCCGCGGGTGCCGACGAGATGTCGGCCGCCGAAGCCGCGGTACTGGCCCCGCTGAGCAGCGACGGCGCCATCAGCGAAGGCCTGCGGGAGATCGCAGCTGCGTGCCTGCAACCCGCGGGTATCCACTGACCACGAATGTCACAGTCAGAAAGGGAGTTTCACGGCCATGAATGAGCAGGACCGCAAACGCAAACGGGCGCTGATCGTCTTCCAGCTTTTCGCCTACGGCTGGCTACTGGCGATGTTCCTGATCCAGCTGCACATGTCGATTGTCCGCGGCTGGTGGTCGCTGTGAGTTCGACGACCATCCCCACGGTCGGTTACGACCAGCACCACGACGAATCCCGGCAAGCGCAACGGCAGGCCGACCGCTGGCTGATCACCGGCACACTGTTGATGGGGTCGATGTTCATCGGGTTCGTCGGGCTGCCGTTCTTCCTGCGCGGCGTCTGGCTGCAACGGCGCGCGCAGAAGGCCGGACTGTCGGTGCGGCCCATCATCGTGACGCTCATCGGCTATCTGGTGATCCTCGACGCCGCGCTCAACAGCATCGGGTGGTCACTGGATTTGTTGGCCAATCACACGCTGCTGAATCGCACCATCATCACGGCGTGGGGCAACATGTTCGACGCCGGATACTTCTGGCACTACAACGAACTGTGGATCGGCGGGGCCGGCGCACCGGGCGAAAAAGCCTGGGAGGTCGCGCTGATCCTGACAGTGTTCACCATGCGCATCGCGGCCGGAATCGCGTTCCTGCAGATGAAGCGGTGGGGGCACCAGTGGCTCATCATCACCTGCTGGTTCGGCATCGTCATCTGGATCGGTTACACGTTCAACATGACGATGTTCGCCGACATCCGTTATGCCGGTGTGGTTTTCCCCGTCGTCGGCTGGTGGCTGTACGACATCTTTTACATCACGCCGTTCCTGGCCATCCCGTATCTGCACACCGTCAATCGCGAAATCTTCAGCGACTAAAGGAATTCCATGACCATCACCGAAGCCGAATCGACGTCGTCGCTCCCTCTGGGCACCACGCCCGTCTACGCCAACATGCACAAGTGGCTCAAGCGCGGGCTCTTCATCTGCCTGTTCGGCCTCGTCATCGAGGGGTCGTTCACCATGCCGGCGCTGGCCGTCTGGTACGGCTGGCCGACGTTGTCGTTCAGAGAGATCTGCAGCGAGCTGATGAAGGTGCGCTACTCCGACGACACCGTGGAATGCCAGTTCCCCTACGACTTTTCAGGGGCGCCGTTCGGCGGGCCCGCCGAAGCGACCGGGCAGAAAACCGCCCAGGACACCTGGGGCGTGCAGCCGGTGCCGCACTACCACCGGCTCGGCTTCCGCGAACTGGTCAAGATCCACGAGGAGCGGCTCGCCCGCACCGGCGGTCACTGACCGGGATTTGTGCACGATTTTCCGCGCTGAGCGCGGAAAATCGTGCACAAATCGCTGGGGCGGTGGGGCTCAGAAGGCGTAGGCGCCGAACCGGCCCCAGGCGACGAACAGGGCGAGACCCAGCAGCACCACGTTGACGGCCACGTTGGGGTACTCCTTGCGGCGGCCGTGTACGACGATGGCGCCGACCATGACCACCGCGAGGCCGAGGGCGGCCAGCGGGGTGAGTACCGGGAGGATGTGCACCAGCGGCGGGACGATCAGGCCGATCGCGCCGGCCACTTCGGCCACGCCGATACCGCGGATGGCGTTCGGGTCCACGTCGGCGAGTCCACCGAGTCCCTGCGCAACCAGCTTCTCCTTGGGAAGGACCAGCTTCATGACGCCGCTTCCGACGAAGACGAATGCCAATACGCCGGCGACAATCCACAGTGCGGTGTTCATGATGTGCTCCTCGGGCTGAAGTTTCACGGTCGGAATGACTCGACCGAATTAAACGGACTTTAGTCCGATTCAATTCCCAGCGCGAGTGCGGGTTGAGCGCGTCGCCGCTAGATCGGCGCGACGCGGTCGGCCCAGGGCATCGCTTCCTCGAGTTGAGCGGCCAGTCGGATGAGGAGCGATTCACCTCCGAGCGGAGCCACGAACTGGACACCGAGCGGCAGCCCGTCGGCGGTCCAGTGCAGCGGCAACGAAATAGCCGGGCGGCCGGTCAGATTCGCCAATTGCGTATACGGAACCCAGCCCAGGTTCTTCTCCACCATGTCGTCGACGATCTTCGTGTATCGCAGGAAGGATGCGGTGCGGGTCTTGAGCAGCACGTCGACCGCGGGCCGCAGGGCGGCCGGCAGGTCGAACTCGCCGATCTTCGGGGGCGGCGTCGCCAGCGTCGGCGTCAGTAGCAGGTCGTAGGACTCGAAGAACGTGGTGAGCCGGCGGGCATGGTCGTGGCGCCGTTGCACAGCGGCCACGTAGTCGACACTGCTGGTCGCGCGCCCGAGCGCCGCCATGATCAGCGTCTCGCGCTCGAACGCATCGTCGCTCGCACCCGTCAGCCGCTTGGCATCGGCGACCTCCCAAGCCAAGAACACGAACCAGGTGAGCAGGAAGTCCCGCGCCAACTCACCGTCGTCGAACGGCGCCTGCGGCAATTCCTCCACGTGGTGGCCGAGCTCGGTCAGGGTGCGCACCGTCGCCTCCACCGCCGCGAACGCCTCAGGGTGCGGCGCCGGTGTGATCGCTGCGGGCACCCGGACGCCGATCCGCAGTTTCGCCGGGCGCTCACCCACAGCCGACGCGAACGGCGACGTCGGCATCCCCGGAACATAGGGTCCGCAGGGCTCGCCGCCACTGATGACGTCGAACATCGCGGCGGTGTCGCGCACCGTCCGCGAGACCACCCCCTGCACCGCTGCGCCGTGCATCATCTCGCCGCTGCCGGGACCGAAGGGCGTCAGCCCGCGTCCGGGCTTCAGCCCGACCAGTCCGCAGCAGGCCGCCGGGATGCGCGTTGATCCGCCACCGTCGTTGGCACCGGCGCAGGGCACGATTCCCGCGGCGACCGCGGCGGCCGAACCGCCCGACGAGCCGCCCGGCGTTCGCGTCAGATCCCACGGATTGCGCGCGGGTCCCCAGACCTCGGGTTCGGAAATGGCCTTCGCCCCGAACTCCGGCAGGTTGGTCTTGCCGAATATCACCAACCCGGCGTCGAGCCAGCGCTGCACGATCGTCGCGTGTTCCGTGGCCGGCAACGACTTCAATGAACGGGAGCCGTGTGAGCTCGGCAAGCCCACGTAGTCCTGTCCCAGGTCTTTGATCAGGAACGGCACACCGGCAAAGGGACCACTGAGCTCGTCCGACGGCTCCGCGGCGGGAATATCGCGCACGATGGCGTTGATCCTGGGGTTCACCGCCGCGGCCCGGTCCCGCGCCAGCGTCAGCAGTTCGGTGGCCGAGACCTCCTTGTCTGCGACCAGCTTCGCCAACCCGGTGGCGTCGTATCTGCGGTACTCATCGAAGTTCACGGTGTGATCTTCCGTCCGGCCGGGAAGCCGCTCTTGACATATCGAGACACGGATTTCGACACTGACGAACGTGGACGAGTCGATCAGAGCCGGCGTGCTGCAGGACTTCGCCCCGTTCATCCGCGAGCTCTCCGGCGACCCCGACCGGTTGTACCGGCAGAGCGGACTGGACCCGGATGCATTGCACGATGCCGAAACGATGGTCCCCCTCGACGCCGTCGCTCTCCTCCTCGAGAACGCCGCGCGGCAGCACCGGCTGCCCACGCTCGGCCTCCAGCTGGGCAGCCGTCAAGACCTGTCGATATTGGGCCTGCTCGCCGTGGTCGTGCAGAACAGCGACACGGTGTACGAGGCGACGGCCAACGCATCCCGATATCTGTTCTTTCACAGCCCCTGCTACGAATTGGTCATCGAGGACCCCAGCCCGCACCTGCCCGGCTGCATCACGGTGCGTTTCGACGTCCGACTCGAGCGCGCGGTCCCACAGCGGCAGTTGATCGACGCGTACCTGTCGTCGACATACCGGATGGCACAGAGTCTTTCGCCAATTCCACTGCGCCTGCATGGCGTATCCCTCCCCCACTCGCCGGTCGGAGAACGCAGTGCATACCGTTCCCATTTCGATGCGCCTGTCGCTTTCGAACAGCCCTACGCGGCAATACATTTGGAGCGCAATCTGCTGCACGCCCGGATCCAGTCCATCAAGCCGCACCTCCGCAGCCAGGCGATCGCGTACATCGCCACGCGTTATCCCGAAGCTGGACAAAGCCTTTCGGAACGCGTACAGCGCACACTGAAGAGCACCATCGGGGCCAACCGCGGCACCAAGGCGGAGATCGCCGACCTGCTCAACATGCATCCGCGGACGTTGCAGCGGCGACTGTCGGACGAGCACGCCACGTTCGAGGACATCCGGGCCGATGTCTACCGGTCGGCGACGCGCCGGCTGCTGCTCGAAACCGAGCTGCCACTGAGCCAAGTCGCGGCCGTCCTCGGCTACTCCGAACAGTCGTCCATGACGAGGTCGGTCAAGCGCTGGTTCGGGGTCACCCCGGCGCAGCTGCGCAAAGACGGCCCGGTCGCACTGCTCCCGACGGCGTGAAGCACTGGCCTCGGGTCAAAAAAAACTAGGCAGTACCCAACGGATTGATGGTCCATGCCACGTACAGCATGACGGCGCTGACCGACGCTGTTGTCGCGACGTCAATGATCCGGCTGCGAACCACGAGCAGGCCGGCACGGTCATCGGTCAGCAGCAGCCGCATGACCGCCGCGATCCCGACGCCGATCGCCATCACCAGCGCGCCGCGGCGCCAGTAGCCACCCACCACCAACGCGAACGCCACCACGAAGAACACGCCCACCGACAGGATCGGCCATTGGCCGGCGAAGACTTTGCGGGCGAATTCCTTTGCGGTCAAGACAGTTTCGCCTCTTCGGCCTCGACGACGTTGGCCAGCAGGAAGGCCCGGGTCAGCGGTCCGACGCCACCGGGGTTGGGCGACACGTGACCGGCGACCTCCCACACGTCGGGGTGGACGTCGCCGGCGAGCTTGCCGTCGACCCGACTGACACCCACGTCGACGACGGCCGCGCCCGGTTTGACCATGTCGGCGGTCAGCATGTGCGGCACGCCGACCGCCGCGATGATGATGTCGGCCTGCCGGGTCAGCGCCGGCAGATCACGAGTTCCGGTGTGGCACAACGTCACTGTCGCGTTCTCCGAACGCCGCGTGAGCAGCAGGCCCATCGGCCGGCCCACGGTGACGCCGCGGCCGATCACCACGACATGCGCACCGGCGATCGGCACCTCGAAACGGCGCAGCAGGTGCACGATGCCGCGCGGCGTGCACGGCAGCGGCGCGGGCTCGTTCAGCACCAACCGGCCCAGGTTGGTCGGGTGCAGCCCGTCGGCGTCCTTGTCGGGGTCGATGCGCTCCAGCGCGGCGTTCTCGTCGAGGTGCTTGGGCAGCGGCAGCTGCACGATGTAGCCCGTGCACTCCGGGTTGGCATTCAGCTCGTCGATGACGGCGTTGAGCTCGGCCTGGCTGATGTCGGCGGGCAGGTCCCGGCGGATCGAGTTGATGCCGACCTTGGCGCAGTCGGCGTGCTTGCCGCGCACGTAGGCGTGTGAGCCCGGGTCGTCGCCGACCAGCACCGTGCCCAGACCCGGCGTCCGCCCGGCAGCGGTCAAGGCCGCCACCCGTTTGGTCAGGTCCGTGAAGATCTCGTCGCGTGTGGCCTTGCCGTCCAGCGTGATTGCACCCACGACGAACATTGTGTCAGGCCCGCGGAAACCGCCGTTGACACCACCCAGGACGACGTGGTCAGCTGCGGAAGTGAACACCCAGCCCCATGTGTCCACTGACGTCTTCAGTGCAGCCAAGCTCGGTCCGATCACGTTGCGTAACCGGGTGATCAAGGCGGCGACGTTCGAGGCGGCGACCCCGGATGCGCTGGTCACCGACGATTTGATCCGGTATCACCGGTTACCGGCTGCCGGTGGGGTGGGGATGACGACGGTGGCTTATTGCGCGGTGTCCCCGGGTGGGCGCACTGATGGGTGGCAGTTGTGGATGCGCCCCGAGGCCCTCCCGGGGCTACACAAGTTGACTGAGGCGGTGCATGCTGAGGGGGCGGCGATCAGCGCGCAGATCGGGCACGCCGGCCCGGTCGCCAATCCCCGCACCAACAAGGCCCCCGCGTTGGCGCCGGTGCGGTTCTTCAACCCGTTGTCGATGCGGTTCGCCAAGAAAGCCACCCGCGCCGATATCGAGGCGGTGATGGCCGCGCACGCGAACGCCGCCCGGTTGGCGATCGAGGCCGGGTTCGACGCCGTGGAAGTCCACCTTGGCCACAACTACTTCGCGTCCTCGTTTCTGTCGCCGTTGATCAACAAGCGCCGCGACGAGTTCGGCGGCTCGCTGTATAACCGGGCCAAGGTGGCGCGCGGCACCGTGGCGGCGGTGCGCCAGGCCGTCGGGGATCAGATCGCGGTGATCGCGAAACTGACCATGAGCGATGGGGTGCGCGGCGGCATCGGCATGGATGAGTCGTTGCAGACCGCGCAGTGGCTGCAAGAAGACGGCAACCTGGATGCGTTGGAGCTGACCGCGGGCAGCTCGCTGGTCAATCCGATGTACCTGTTCCGTGGGGATGCCCCGGTCCGGGAGTTCGCGGCGAATTTCAGGCCGCCGCTGAGTTGGGGGATCCGGGCCAGTGGGCACCGGTTCTTCCGCCAGTACCCGTATCGGGAGGCGTTTTTGCTCGAGCAGGCCCGCCAGTTCCGGGCTGAGCTGTCGATGCCGTTGATCTTGTTGGGTGGGATCACCAACCGCCAGACCATGGATCTGGCGATGGCCGAGGGGTTCGAGTTCGTCGCGATGGGCCGGGCGCTGCTGGCCGAACCGGACCTGCTCAACCGGATCCAGGCCGACCGCACCGTGAAATCGGCATGCACACACTGCAATCTGTGCATGCCCACCATCTACACCCGAACCCACTGCGTGGTGACCGGCAAGCCGTACTGACCCGGCTGGTCCCCAGGAAAGTCCCCGGCAACGGATAGAGTTGCCTTCGATGACTGGACCAGCCGCACTGCCAGCGCTCACCGTTCGCCATGACGCCACCACGCGCACGTTCGCCCCGGGAAACGACGTCGTCGTCGGCCGCGATCTGCGCGCCGACTTCCGCGTCGCCCACCCGCTGATCTCGCGCGCGCACCTGATGCTGCGTTTCGATCACGGCCGCTGGGTCGCAGTCGACAACGGCAGCCTCAACGGCATGTACGTCAACGGGCAGCGTGTCCCGGCCGCCGATCTGCACAACGGCTCGGCGGTGAACATCGGTAACCCCGACGGACCGCTGCTGACCTTCGAGGTCGGCCAGCACCTGGGCCCGGCCGGCACGCCGCCGACGACGTCCATGCCCGTCACCCCGACGCCGTCAACCAACCACCGGCCCAGCGCGACGTGGCCCAGCCAGCAGCCGTACACCCCACCGTCGGCGGCGCAGCAGCGCTACCCGAGCGGCCCCCAGACCTTCAGCCCGTCGGGTCCGCAGCCGCAGTATCCGAGTGGACCGCAGCCGCAGTATGGCCAGCAGCAGCCACCGCGCTACCCGACCGGCCCCCAGCAGTACGCGCCGCCGTCTGCGCCGATGTCGCGGCCGGCACCGGCGCGGGTCGTTCCTGAAGAGTCGAGCTCGCCTGCCACGCAGTTCGGGCCGACCGCCGTCGCGCGGCCCAGCGAGAACAACCTCGGCACGACGATGCTCAAGATCCTGCGGCCCGGCCGCAACGCCGAGGTGCCGGCCGGAGCCATCAAGATCGGTCGCGGCACCGACAACGACATCGTCATCCCCGACGTCCTGGCATCGCGGCACCACGCGACGTTGGTGCCGTCCGCCGGTGGCGGCGCGCAGATCATCGACAACCGCAGCATCAACGGCACGTTCGTCAACGGCCAGCGGGTCGAAGAAGCGATGCTTCGCGACGGCGACACCGTCACCATCGGTAACGTCGACCTCGTCTACAGCGGCGGCACCTTGGCCCGGCGCACCGTCACCACCGCCGACACCCGCACCGGCGGCCTCGAGGTCCACGGCCTGACATGGACCATCGAGGGCAACAAGACCCTGCTGAACAACATCTCGCTGGACGCCCGCCCCGGCACGCTCACCGCGGTGATCGGCCCGTCCGGCGCCGGTAAGTCGACGTTCTCCAAGCAGGTCGCCGGCCTGACCCACCCGACCAGTGGCACCGTCACCTTCGAGGGCCACGACATCCACGCCGAGTACGCCTCGCTGCGATCCCGAATCGGCATGGTGCCGCAGGACGACGTGGTGCATGGTGATCTGACCGTCCGGCAGGCCCTGATGTACGCCGCTGAGCTGCGACTGCCGCCGGACACCACGAAGGAAGACCGCGAGCAGGTCGTCATGCAGGTGCTCGAAGAGCTCGAGATGACGAAGCATCTGGACACCCGCGTGGCGAAGCTGTCGGGCGGTCAGCGCAAGCGTGCTTCCGTGGCGCTCGAGCTGCTGACCGGGCCGTCGTTGCTGATCCTGGATGAGCCGACCTCGGGCCTGGACCCGGCGCTCGACCGTCAGGTGATGACGATGCTGCGCCAGCTGGCCGATGCCGGTCGTGTCGTTCTGGTGGTCACGCACTCGCTGACCTACCTCGACGTCTGCGACCAGGTGCTGCTGTTGGCGCCTGGCGGCATGACGGCATTCTGCGGCCCGCCGAGCCAGATCGGTCCGGAACTGGGCACCACCAACTGGGCCGACATCTTCTCGTCGGTTGCCGGCGATCCGGAGGCGGCCCACCAGAAATTCCTGCAGCGCTCCGGGCCGCCACCACCGCAGCCGGCCGCGGCAACACCGGCCGACCTGGGTGCGCCGGCGAAGACGTCGCTGCTGCGACAGTTCTCCACCATCGCGCGACGCCAGGTGAAGCTGATCCTGGCCGACCGGGCCTACACCGCCTTCCTGCTGTTCTTGCCGTTCATCATGGGTGTGCTGTCGCTGTCGGTGCCCGGCGGCGGCCCGAACAAATCCGGGGTGGGCTTCGGTAAACCACTCGCGGCCGGCCCACCTGATTTCGGCGCCGCGCCGAGCGAGCCGGGCCAGATCCTGGTGATGATGAACGTCGGCGCCATCTTCATGGGCACCGCGCTGACCATTCGCGCGCTGATCGGTGAGCGGGCGATCTTCCGTCGGGAACAGGCCGTCGGCCTCTCGACCACCGCGTACCTGGCGGCCAAGGTCGCGGTGTTCACTGCCTTCGCCATCGTCCAGTCCTCGATCGTCGTGGCCATCACGATCATCGGAAAAGGCTGGGGCGCGGGGTCGGTCACCAATGGTTCGGTGATACCCAGCCGCAGCCTCGAGATGTTCGTCGACATCTCGATGACGTGTGTGGCCGCGGCCATGACGGGTCTGGCGTTGTCGGGACTGGCCAAATCCGCCGAGCAGATCATGCCGCTGCTCGTCGTGGCCGTGATGAGCCAGTTGGTGTTCTCGGGCGGCTTGATTCCGGTCACCGGCCGCGTGGTGCTCGATCAGCTGTCCTGGCTCACCCCGGCGCGGTGGGGTTTCGCGTCGTCGGCCTCGACCATCGATCTGACCAGGTTGGTGCCCGAGCCGGTGCTGCCCAATGACAAGTTCTGGCATCACACCACCGGCGCGTGGTGGACCGACATCGGCGCCCTGCTGCTGCTCTCGGCCGTCTATCTCGGCTTCGTGCGCTGGCGGATCCGCCTCAAAGCGGACTGACGTCCTACGGCGTGTAGACGACGACGGTTTCGTTGGGCCCGGCCACCGCGTCACTGCCGGCGCCTAGGGCGCTGGCGCTACTGTTGGGGCCCTCGGCCGTGGCGGTGTTGAAATACGCGGGGCCGGCGAAAGCAGTGCTGTTGTCGCCGTCGACAATTGCCACATCGTGGGAACCGAAGGCGATCGCGGTGCTGTTGTCGCCGTCGACGTGGACCACGTTGACATCGCCGTGGCCGGCTTGCCCGACGTTGTTGTTTCCGTCGATCACCACATAATTTGACTTGTCACCACTAAAGCCCGCCGTGGCCTGGTTGCTGTCACCGTGGATGTCAACGCCGCTGGCCTTGCCCTGGACAGTGGCCACGTTGTTGTCACCGACGATGGTGCTTTCGCTGGGGTTGTCACCGAAGACAGGGCTGGAGATGCCGGAGCTGTTCACGGTCAGCGTATTGCTGTCGCCCTCCACCACGGTGTTGTTGAGGCTGCCGAACACCACAACGTCGTTGTTGTCACCTGTCACATCGGCCGACGCCACGTGGTCGGAGTCGGCGTACTGGCTGCCGTGGACCGCGACTGTGTTGTCCGACCCATCCACCTGTACAGCCGACTGGCCGTAGGCCGACACCGTGTTGCCATCCCCAAAGGCCCCGGCGTGAGAGTTGGCGCCCGAAGCGGTCGCCGTGTTGTTGGCCCCATTCACAATTGCGACACTGTGCTCGCCAGACGCAGTGGCAGTGTTGTTGACCCCGATCGTGGAGGCGAAGCTCTCCTCGCCTGAAGCGATAGCTGTGTTGCCGGAACCGGCGGCGACCGCGACGCTGCCGTCGCCGCTGGCAATCGCCTTGTTGGGCTTGCTCGCGCAATCACACCGTCCCGCATCGGCGATGGCCGTGGACACCACGCCCCTGGCGATCGCCCTCGAACCGCCCGATGCAAGCGCTGACGAATCGACACCGCGCGCGATGGCCACCGACCCTTTTCCGTCGGAAATCGCTGTAGCCGTGCCCTTTTCGACGCGCACCACGCCGTTGGTCGCGACAGCCATGTTCTGGCCCGGCGGAGCATGTTTCGGCGAATCCGACGTCGGTGACGCACCGTCTGACGACGAAGACGACGGTTTGGCTGCCGCGACGCCGGGCGCTGCCAGCAGTCCTACCCCGATACCCAACGCGGCCGCCAACGCGCCGACCCGTCCGATACAGCTCGCATTCCCCATCACTCACTCCTCGCCTGCCGCGCAACTTCCGACGGTTGCCCTGGGCCGAAAGATAAGTCCTGCGAACGCGAGTTCCTGGAGTAGTGCCATACCCCAGTTGTCGAGTACAGCTACCTAACCGGCGTCGAAGCCGCCACGGTCAGGACGACAAATCCAAACCGTGGGCCACGGCGTAGGCGATGGCCTGGTCGACGTCGATGCGGGCGCCCCGCAACCCGGCGGTGGTCCAGAACGTCGCATCGGTGCGGGCTGCGCGCAGGTCCGCCTGCTCGAACTTCGCGTTCTGCACTCGTGCGCCCCGTAGATCGGCGGCACGCAGCACGGCCTTGCGCAGGTCGGTGCCGACCAGCGAGGCCTCGGACAACCGGCAGTCGGTCAGGTCCACCGCGCGCAGATCGCAGCCGGCCAGCACCGCGAGCCGCAGGTCGACCTCGATCATGGTGATGGGCCGCATCGAGCACTCGGTGAACGTCGACCCCAGCAAGGTGCAGTGCCGGAACGTGCTGTGCGCCAGCCGTGTCCGCCGGAAGGTGCAGTTGCGGAACGCCGAGCCCGAATGCTCGGATTCGGTGAGGTCGACGCCGCTGAAGTCGCAGTCGGTGAAGACGACCCGCTCGGAGCGCAGCCGGCTCAGGTCCCCGTCGTATTCGTCGCGAAAGACGACTCCGGTGAATTCCGTGTCTTGCCAGTGCTCGTCGGGAACCGTCACGTGTTCGTACGATAGCCCCCATGGCAGACATGGCACGCCCCGCTGACCGCCTGTCGAGACGTGGTTTCCTCACGCTGACCGCAGCCGGACTGACCGCGTCACTGAGCACGCCGATTGCCTTGGCCGACAACGGCAAACCCGTCGGCTCCGCCGGCAACGGCAAACTGATCGACTTCACACATCTCCAGGTTCCCGTCGACCAGGTGGTCGCCGCCGGCTACACCGGCGTCATCGTCTACGTCTCGGAACTACGGCCGGGCGCCACCTTCGACTTCAAGCCCGTCAGCCGCGGCTACACCGATGCCCTGCGGGCCGCGGGCCTGCAGGTGGTGAGCGTCTACCAGTACGGCAAGCCGGGCTGGGTCAACAGCCCGTCGGACTACACCCGCGGCTTCGACGGCGGCGTGGCCGACGCCCGCACCGCGCTGCGCCTGCATGGGGCAGCCGGTGGCCCCGACACCGCGCCGATCTTCTTCAGCGTCGACGAGGACATCTCCGCCGACACGTGGAAAAACGTTGCGCTGCAATGGTTCAAGGGCATCAATTCGGTGCTCGGGGTGCAGCGCACCGGCATCTACGGCGGCGCCCGTCAGGTCACCTGGGCGGCCGACGACGGTGTCATCGGCCGCTCCTCCACGCCCGGACATCGGTGGGCCTGGCAGACGCGAGCCTGGTCCGGCGGGGCCCGCGCGCCGATGGCGGTGCTGTATCAGGCGACGGTGGTGACGGCGTCCGATCCGGGCACCATGATCGGCGACATCCACGTCGACGAGGACGACATCCTGGCCGCGGACTACGGCCAGTGGGACCTGGCCCGTTAGGCCGGGGCGCCCAGCCGCGTCAGCGCGTATTCGGTGACGGTGATGAGCGCGTCGCGCGCCGACTGCCGCTGCCGCGCGTCGACGGTGACGACCGGGATGTGGTCGGCCAATGCCAGCGCCTTACGGACCGCATGACCGGGATGCCTTGGTGCGCCGTCGAATTCGTTGACGGCGATGATGAACGGCAGACCGCGCGCCTCGAAGAAGTCGACGGCGGCGAAGCTGTCCTGCAGCCGCCGGACGTCGACCAGGATGATTGCGCCGATGGCGCCGCGCACCAGGTCGTCCCACATGAACCAGAACCGGCGCTGCCCCGGTGTGCCGAACAGGTAGAGCACCAGGTCGTCCGCCAGGGTGATGCGGCCGAAGTCCATGGCCACCGTGGTGGTGTTCTTGTCGGGGGTGCCGGCGAGGGCGTCGACGCCGACCGAGGCGTTGGTGACGATGGCCTCGGTGCGCAGCGGCATGATCTCGGAGACCGCGCCGACGAACGTCGTCTTACCGGCACCGAACCCACCCGAGATGACAATCTTCGTCGACGCGGGGGCGTGCCGATCAGAGTGCCCGTAGGCCACGCAGTGTCCTCCCGATCAAGTCACGCCGGTCGTCGATGCTCGCCGTGGTGCCGAGCGTGGCGTGTACTTGAAGATAACCCTGCGTGACGAGGTCGCCGATCAGCACACGCGCAACACCGAGTGGTATTGCTAACTTTGCCGCGACCTCGGCCACCGAGGGCCGGGTGGAACCGAGTTTGAGAATCTCGCCGCGCACGTCGTTGCCGGGCCAGTACGACGCCGGGGCGGCCGCCAGCGGGTAGATCGGCGCTTCCATGGGCAGCTCGATCTCGGTGGTGGTCCGGCCCGCGGTCAGCGTGTAGGGCCGCACCAGGCTGGGCTGCTCCGCGGTGAACGCGGACTCCCAGGCGTCAGATGTCGGCTCCATGGTTGTCCCCTATCGGGTCCTGCGGGCGGATTGCACGACGGTCCCGACGCGTTCGACGAGAATCGCCATCTCGTAGCCGATCTGGCCGATGTCGCACGACCGGGTCGCCAGCGTCGCGAGGTTCGAACCGTCGCCGACGCGCATCAGCAGCAGGTAGCCGTGCTCCATCTCGACCACGGACTGCAGCACGTGCCCGCCGTCGAACAGCTGCGAGGCGCCGGTGGCCAGACTGGCCAGCCCGGAGGCGACGGCGGCGAGCTGGTCGGCCCGCTCGGTGGGCATCCGCGAACTCGCGGCCATCAGCAGTCCGTCGGCCGACACCAGGATGGCGTGCGCCACGCCGGACACCTCGTCGGCGAATTTCGTGACCAGCCAGTCCAGCGACTCGCGCTGGGTCGTGCGCGTCATCACCGGCCTCCCGTGTCCCGGGACTGCGACCGACCGGCGTGCACGCCGCCGAAGTGTCCGCTGATGCTGGCCCGTACCGCGGCGGGATCCCGCCGCGGTACGCCCTCGTCGGTGGCTTCGGGGTGGACGCCCTCGTCGGGCGAACCGGGGATCAGCCGCGCACCGGGCTGACGGACCGGCAGGCCCGCCTCGGTGTGCTCGACGACCGGCGCGTCCTGCGCGGCGGCCGCCGCCGACCACCCCTGGTCCCACACCGTCTGCCAGTCGAGGTCGGTGCTGTTCGCCAACTGCGTGGGATCGTCGATCAGCCATTCCGAGAGCATCTTCTGGTAGATGGCGTCCTCACTTCCGGCGGTGGTGCTCGGCTGGGGCGTCGGGGCAGGGCGGACCGGCTGCGCGGGCTGGGCAGCGGGGCGGACCGGCTCGGGCGCCGGACGCACCGGCTCGGGCGTCGCGTTCGGAGTCTGGGCCCGGGCCGCGAAGAACGACGACGTGTCGGTCGGCGCTTGTGCGGGTCGCTCGACGGGCGACTCGGTGCGGCCGGCGATGCCGCTGGCGCCCGGGTTGCGCTGCGGCAGGTTGACGCCGCTGAGGTCGCCCGCGTCGGCGGGGCCGGAACCGTAGCCGTTGCGCGGCTGGGGCGCCACGAACGCCGGTTCCACCGATGGCGCGGGCGGCGCCGGGGGCTGAGCGACGGGCTGGGCCACGGCGCCGAACGTCGCGAACCCGCCGGTGTCGGGGCCGAGGCCCGGCAGTTCCGTCACGCCGGTCTCCGCCGTCGACGAACCGTCCCAGTAGGTGCCGAAGTCCGGGATGGCGGGCAGCCCGGCCTGCAGTTCGACGGGGACGTAGATGCCGGCGGTGGTGCCCGATTCGGGGTCCCCCTCGACGGTGTCGCGCAGCCGGACGACGAGGCCGTGCTGCGTGGCCAGCCGGCCGACCACGAACAGGCCCATGTGCCGAGCGGTGTATGTGTTGACCTCGCCGCCGGAGCGCAGCCGGCTGTTGGCCATGCGCAGATCGGCTTCGGTCATGCCCAGGCCGCCGTCGCTGACCTCGATCACCAGGGCACCGTTGGGCGCGTGCACCGCGGAGACCTGCACCTCCGACGTCGGCGGCGAGTACCGCAGCGCGTTGTCGAGCAGCTCGGCCATCATGTGCACCAGATCGCCTGCGACCGAACCGTGGATCTCGGTGTCGGGGGCGGCGACGATGGCCACTCGCTTGTAGTCCTCGACCTCGGACGCCGCGGCATTGATCACCGCGGTCACCGGCACCGGCTCGCCCTGTTCGTGCGGCACGTTGGTGCCGGCCAGCACCAGCAGGTTGGCGCCGTTGCGCCGCATCCGCGCGGCCAGATGGTCCAGCCGGAACAGCTTGGCCAGCCGCTGCGGGTCCTGTTCGTCACGCTCCAACTGATCGATGACGGTCAGCTGCTGGTCGATCAACGACCGGCTGCGCCGTGACAGCGTCTCGAACATGTCGCTGACCTGAAGCTGGAGCCGGGCCTGCTCACCGGCGAGCAGCACGGCCTGTTCGTGCAGCTCGTCGACCGCGTGCGCAACCTGCCCGATCTCCTCGGTGCTCTGCACCGGCAGCGGGCGGACGGTGACGTCGGCGCCGGACCGGACCTCGTCGAGCTCACGGACCAGGTCTTCGTGCGCGACTTTGAGGGCGCTGGTACGCAGTCGCCGCAGCGGCCGGATCAGCGTCCGCGCCATGTACAACACGATGAGCAGGGCCAGCACCATCACGGCGCCGACGATGGCCGAATCGCGGATGGCTTCGGTGCGCTTGGCGGTGGCCTGATCGTCGACCGCCGAGACGACGGTCGCGGACACGCTGTCGAGCACCTTGCCGGCGATGCCGCTGGTGGTCTGGATCGACTGGCTCAGGTCGGGATTGTTGACGAGCGGCACATTGGGGTCGGACATCATCGACATCCGCTTGACCATCTCCTGGGCCAGCTTCTGCGCTTCGGGCGAGCCGACACCCAGGACTTCACTCATGCCGAACAACGTCGACGGCTCGGTGCCGGCCAAGGTCGTCATCGAGCTGCGCAGTTCGTTGTCCGGCAGTTCGCCGCCGAGGGTGACGAGCAGCTGCTGCATCATCATCTGACCGCGGGCGCCGACGGCCCGGCTCAGGCCCTGCGTCTGGGCGCGGATCTTCTCGTCGTCGATGCGTACCGAACCGGTGATCGTGTCCTCGGCGGTCAGCAGGAGCGGCGCGTACGACGTCACGCGCTCGCGCAGTCCGATGCTGTTGGCCGCGACCTTGTTGAGCAGCCCCTGGCCACCGTCGAGCAGGGTTTTGACGCCGGTTCCGACGTCGGTGGCGACGTCGGTCTCCGTCAGCCGGTGCTGCAGCCGCCGTTTGCTCTCGTCGTAGGCGCTGAGCGCCTGTTGCGCGTCGCCGCCGGTGGACGTGGCCAGTATCGCGGCGTCGAACGTCGCCATGTAGTTCTCGATGGCCGGCACCATTTCGGCGCGGTCCGCTGCGCGGCGCAAATCCGCGGCGTCCGTCCAGCCCGAATAGATGCGCATTCCGCCGAACGTGCCGGCCAGCGCCAAAGGCACAAAGGCGATGGCGAAAACTTTCCAGGCGACCGGCCAATTCGACGGCGCGAAGCGCGACGGGCGTTTCGCGGGCGCGCGGGTGACCTGATCAGCTGCCGAAAACTGTTGCGCAGCAGTCATCGCGGCTCGGCTTTCCCGCCGGCCATCGGTCCGCAAACAGTTACAGGCGCTTGGTTCATATTGGTGTTCCCCGCCGGATTATCAGCCCACTCGGGCACGGGAAATCCGCCTGGCAATCTGTCGCAGTATGACAGCGATGAGCAGCCGTTTCCATGCTTCACATCCAACGAACAGCGTTCGTGACCTATGTGTTGCACAGTTGTGTGGTAAAAGCGCGCGGTATTGGTGATTTAGAGTGCCTAGATGGCACGGAGCCGGCTGACCCCCGAGCAACGTCGGGACCAGATCCTCGATCTCGGGATGGCGGCATTCTCTGTCCTGCCGTTCGAGCAGGTGGCGATGGAGGACATCGCGGCGCAGGCCGGAATCTCGCGGGCTTTGATCTACCACTACTTCCCCAGCAAGAAGGAACTGTTCGCGGCGCTCTGGGCGCGGGCGCACGAGAAGCTGGCTCACGACTCGCACTTCACCGCCGTCGACACCGTGCGGGCCCAGATCCGCAGTGCGCTCGTCGCGCACTTCACGTTCTACGAGCAGAACCTGACGCTGATGATGATCGCCAATCGCAGCGCCATAGCCGCCGATCCCGCGGTGCGCAGCCCGATCACCTTCGAACTCACCCGGCTGCGCGACCACGCACTGGACGCCCTGGACCTCGCGGGGTCCGGTCGCGATCTGGTGTCGGTGGCGCTGTCCGGATGGCTGGCGCTGGTGCGCGAAGTGGCATTGGAATGGCTTGAGCTGCAGAGCTTTTCTCGTGACGCCGCCGTCGACCTGTGCCTGACCGCACTCGACGCCCTGGTGTCACCGCATGCGGATCTGAACCAGGTGCCCCATGGCGCCGCCGATTCAGCGGCAGCACAGTAACCTACTTCGGCCCCACCTAGACCCAGACAGAGAGGCGCCACGGTGGCACTGAAGGTGCTGTTCTACTCACCCCGGATCGCGCCGAACACCGGCAATGCGATCCGGATGGTCGCCGCCACAGGCGCCGAGCTGCATCTGGTCGAGCCGCTCGGCTTCGACCTGTCCGAGCCGAAACTGCGTCGCGCGGGCCTGGACTACCACGATCTGGCATCGGTGACGGTGCACCCCGATCTGCCGACCGCCTGGCAGACACTCCTGCCGGCACGGGTGTTCGCCTTTACCGCGCACGCGAATTCGTCGTTCGCCGACGTGGCCTACCAGGGGAACGACGTGTTGATGTTCGGCCCCGAGCCCACCGGCCTGGACCCCGAGACCCTCGCCGAGCCGCACATCACCCAGCAGGTCCGGATCCCGATGATCCCGGGCCGGCGGTCGCTGAACCTGTCCAATGCCGCGGCCGTCGCGGTGTACGAGGCGTGGCGTCAGCTCGGCTTCGCCGAGGGCATCTGACCGAGCCGACGCCTCAGCTCACCAGGTGTCCCAGTGGGCGAGCTGCTCGGCCGGCAGTCGCTGGGCCTTCTTGAAATCGGTGCCCTTGGTGTAGGCGATGGGGAACAGTCCGCCCTGCGTGTAGCGCTCGAACGGGATGCCCAGGAGCTCGGCCGCCTTCCGCTCACCGTCGCCGAGCAGGTGCAGTGTCGTCCACGCGGAGCCCAGTCCGCGCGAGCGCAGCGCGAGCATGAAGCTCCAGACCGCCGGCAGCAGCGAGCCCCAGTACGAGGCCTGCATGCCGGCCTCGGCGCGGTCGGGCCGGCCCTCCAGGCACGGGATCATCAGCACCGGCGCCTTCTCGAAGTTCTCGTTGAGGAACTCCGCCGAGCTCTTCACCGCGCCGGCCCGGTCGTCACGCATGTCGCCGCGCTGCGGTGCGTCCATCGCGAGGTACGGGGTGGCGTTGGTGCGGTAGATGTCGGCCAGCGCCTTCTTCTTGGCCTCGTCCTCGACGAAGACGAACTGCCAGCCCTGGTTGTTGGAGCCGGTCGGCGCCTGCAGCGCCAGATCGAGACACTCCATGATCACCTCGCGCGGCACGGGCTTCTCGAAGTCGAGTCGCTTACGCACCGATCGAGTCGAGGTCAGCACTTCGTCAGCGGTGAGGTTCAGCGTCATAGCCGCACATTACCGCCGGCCCGCCGGCACCCTGGTGGCGGCGGGCTCGGTGCCCGTCAGTGCCGGGGCAGCTTCGTCACTGCGCGCACGATCGGCACCAGCGACTTCTGCCAGAGCGACTTCGACACGCCGAACGGCGGGTCGAGGTTGAGCACCTTGGACGTCGAAATGGTCTGGGATTCGGTGTATTTCAGCAGGCCCTCGGCACCGTGCCGGCGGCCCACACCCGAGATGCCCATGCCGCCCATCGGTGCGCCGAGGCTGCCCCAGGCCAGGGCGTAACCCTCGTCGACGTTGACCGTGCCGGACCGCAGGCGCGACGCGATCTGCTCGCCCTCCTCGATGGAGGCGGCCCACACGCTGGCGTTGAGCCCGTACTCGGTGTCGTTGGCCTTGGCGATGGCCTCGTCGACGTCGGCGACCGGGTAGATCGACACCAGCGGGCCGAAGGTCTCGTTGTTGGCGCACTCCATGTCGGAGGTGACGTCGGTGAGAACGGTCGGCTCGTAGAACAGCGGGCCGATGTCCGGGCGGGCGTTGCCACCGGCAATCACCTTGGCGCCCTTGACCTTCGCGTCGTCGACGTGACCGGAGACGGTCTTGAGCTGGCCCTCGGAGATGAGGCTGCCCATGTCCACGCTGAAGTCGTAGGCGGTGCCGAGCTGCATCTTGCGCACCTGGTCACCGAACTTGCGGGTGAACTCGTCGGCGATGTCGCGTTCGACGTAGATGCGCTCGATCGAGATGCAGAGCTGGCCGGCGTTCGAGAAGCAGGCCCGGGTGGCGGCCTTGGCCACCTTGTCGAGGTTGGCGCCCTGGGCGACGATCATCGCGTTCTTGCCGCCGAGTTCGGCGGAGAACCCGATGAGGCGACGACCGGCGTGCTCGGCGAGGTGGCTGCCGGTGGCCGAGGAGCCGGTGAACATCAGGTAGTCGCAGTTGTCGGCGATCGCGGTGCCGACCACCGAGCCCGGACCCGGGACCACGGCGTAGAGCGCCCGCGGCAGACCGGCGCGGTACAGCAGCTCGGCGCAGGCCAGCGCGCAGTACGGGGTCTGGCTGTCCGGCTTGAGCACCACGGCGTTGCCCGCGAGCAGGGCGGGGACGGCGTCGGAGACCGTCAGCGTCATCGGGTAGTTCCACGGCGAGATGACGCCGACGACACCCTTGGGCTGGTAGGCGACGGTGGTCCGGTTCAGGCCCGGAAGCAGCGGCGCGACGCGGCGCGGCTTGAGCAGCTTGGCCGCGACCTTGGCGTAGTAGTCCGCGTTGGCGAACAGGTCGATGATCTCTTCCTGGGCCGCCCACCGCGCCTTGCCGGCTTCGGCCTGCAGCAGGTCCATGAGGAATTCCCGGTTCTCGAGAACCAGGTCGCGGTAGCGCGCGATCACCGCGGCCCGCTCGGCGACCGGGCGCTTGACCCAATCACGTTGGGCGGCACGCGCTTTGGCGAACGCCTTCTCGGCATCTTCGGCGGTCGCGACCGGGATGGTGGCCAGTGGCTTACCGGTGAACACCTCGTCGATGGTGCGGGTCGGCCGGGCGTCGATGTTCTCAATGGCGGCCAGTTGACGCAGACGATCGAAAACCTGCGCTGACGGTGCGGGCATACTGGCTCTCCTGAGTCGATCACGGATGCGCGGTCAATTTTGCGGTACCGGCGGTCTCGGTAACACTACTCGACAGCGTGCCGCTGCCATAGATCCAGCTTTTTACAAATCGGGGATTATGTCAATGAAATTGGCAAAATTACCCACTTCGTCTGGTGGTCAGCCCGTCATCAGGGTGATTCGGTCGGTCGGTGTGCGGTCGACGCTTGGGATTCCGCGTTGACCTTGCACCTACGGCGCATTTGTTCGAGTGGGGTGTGCCCTCAGGTCAGGGTCAGTGGTTCTGAGCGCTGAAATCGAGTTGACCCTGCATCCTGGGCGGAGTTGTACGAGTACCCCTCAGCCAGGACGCACACTCAACTGCCAACGCGCCGGCCTGCCGAATCCCCCTCAACGGAAATCCCGGGACTTGGCCATCACCCGCAGATCGAGCCGGCCCATCCGGTCCGCGATCACGGTGACCGCCCCACTGGCGTTCTGCACGATGCCGCGCACCAACAGCGCCGGCGCGGTCTGCGCCAGCTTTCGATGACGGGACCACACCCCCGGTGCACAAAGCACGTTGACCATGCCGGTCTCGTCCTCCAGGTTGATGAACGTCACCCCCTGCGCGGTGGCCGGACGCTGCCGGTGCGTCACCGCGCCGGCCACCACGATGCGGGTGCCGTCGGGCACCTCCAGCAGCCGGTTGGCCGGCACCACGTCCAGCGCGTCGAGGCCTTCCCGCAGGAACTGCGTCGGGTAGCTGTCCGGCGAGATACCCGTGGCCCACACATCAGCGGCCGCCAGTTCCAGTTCCGTCATGCCGGGCAGCGCCGGTATGCCGCCGGCCGACCCGACGCCGGGCAACCGGTCGGGGCGTTCCGCGGCCGCCGCTCCGGCCGCCCACAACCCCTCCCGCCTGGTGATGCCGAAACACCCCAGCGCGCCTGCCGTCGCCAGCGCCTCGGCCTGGGGTACCGACAGCTGCACCCGCCCGGTCAGGTCGAGCAGAGAAGCAAACGGCCCGTTGGCATTTCGTTCGTCGACGATGCGCTGGGCCAACTCATCCCCGATATGCCGGACCGTCCCCAGCCCCAGCCGCACCTCGGTGCCGCGGTTCTCGCACGTCGCGTACGCCAGGCTGGCGTTCACATCCGGCCCGTGCACCAACACCCCGTGCCGGCGAGCGTCGGCCACCAGCGACTGCGGCGAGTAGAAGCCCATCGGCTGGGCCCGCAGCAATGCCGCACAGAACACCGCGGGGTGGTGCAGCTTGAACCACGACGAAGAGAACACCAGCGACGCGAAGCTCAGCGCATGGCTCTCCGGAAAGCCGAAATTGGCGAAGGCTTCGAGCTTTTCGTATATCCGCTCGGCCGTCGGGCCAGTGATGCCGTGCAGGTCCCGCATACCGTCGTAGAACCGTCCGCGCAGCTGGCGCATCCGTTCGGTGGAGCGTTTGGACCCCATGGCCCGCCGCAGTTGATCAGCCTCGGCCGGGGTGAAGCCGGCACAGTCGACGGCCAGTTGCATGAGCTGTTCCTGGAACAGCGGCACGCCCAGGGTCCGGTCCAACGCGGGCTTCATCGACTCGTGTTCGCAGATCGCGGCCTCCAGTCCGTTGTGCCGCCGGATGTACGGATGCACCGAGCCGCCCTGGATCGGGCCGGGCCGGATCAGGGCCACCTCGACCACCAGGTCATAGAACTTCTTGGGTTTCAGCCGCGGCAGCGTGGCCATCTGGGCCCGGGACTCCACCTGGAACACCCCCACCGAGTCGGCGCGCTGCAGCATCTCGTACACCGCCGGCTCGGTCAGATCCAGCTTGGCCAGATCCACCTCGATGCCCATGTGTTCCCTGGCCAGGTCGATCATGTAGTGCAGGGCCGAGAGCATGCCCAGCCCGAGCAGGTCGAACTTCACCAAACCGATTGCGGCACAGTCGTCCTTGTCCCACTGCAGCACGCTGCGGTTCTCCATCCGCGCCCACTCCACCGGGCAGACGTCGGCGATCGGCCGGTCGCAGATCACCATGCCGCCGGAGTGAATTCCCATGTGCCGCGGCAGATTCCTGATCTGCAGCGCCAGGTCGATCACGGCCGCGGGGATGTCCTCGACGTCCGGGGAGTCGGCCAGGCCGTTCCACCGGCTGATCTGCTTGCTCCAGGCGTCCTGCTGCCCCTGCGAGAACCCCAGGGCCCGAGCCATGTCCCGCACCGCGCTGCGACCGCGGTAGGTGATGACATTGGCCACCTGCGCGGCGTAGTCGCGGCCGTACTTCTCGTAGACGAACTGGATGACCTTCTCGCGCAGGTCCGATTCGATGTCGATGTCGATGTCCGGTGGGCCGTCGCGCGCCGGGGACAGGAACCGCTCGAACAGCAGCTCGTTGGCCACCGGGTCGACGTTCGTGATGCCCAGCGCGTAGCAAACCGCCGAGTTGGCGGCCGATCCCCTGCCCTGACACAAAATGTCACTGTTCCGGCAGAACTCGGTGATGCTGTGCACCACCAGGAAGTAGCCCGGAAATTCCAGCTGTTCAATGATTTTGAGCTCGTGCTCGATCTGCCGGTACGCCTTCTCCCGGTCCGCGTCCGGCTTCCAGCCGTAGCGGCGGGCTGCTCCCTCCGCCACCAGTTCGCGCAGCCAACTGATCTCGGTGTGCCCTTCCGGCACGTCGAACGGCGGCAATTTCGGTGCGATCAAACGTAATTCGAACGCGCACTGCTCCCCCAGTTCGGCGGCGGCCGCAACCGCACTCGGATGATGGGCGAACAGCCTGGCCATCTCTGCCCCGGACCGCAGGTGCGACCCACCCAGCGGAGCCAGCCAGCCTTCGGCCTCATCCATCGAGTTGCGGGCGCGAATGGCGCCCATCGCCATCGCCAGCTTTCCCCGCGACGGCGCGGCAAAATGCGCGGCGGTGGTGGCAACGACGTCGAGGCCGAAACGCGGCGCCAGAGCCGCCAGCGTCGCATTGCGTTCATCGTCGAGCGGATGTCCGTGGTGGGTCAGTTCGATGGTCACCCGATCAGCGCCGAACCGGTCCACCAAATCAGCCAGCGCCTTGTCCGCCGCTTCCACACCACCTGACGACAAGGCCTGGCGCACATGGCCTTTACGGCAGCCGGTCAGGATCTGCCAGTGTTCGCCGGCGGCTTCGGTGAGGGTGTCCAGGTCATAACTCAGCACGCCCTTCTCGCCGCCGGCCAGATGCGCCCGGGCCAGTTCCCGGGACAGCCGCCGATACCCCTCGGGCCCGCGGGCCAGCACCAGCAGATGCGGGCCGGGCGGGTCGGGCAACTCGGTGCGCGGAGTGTTGCTGAGCGACAGTTCGGCACCGAAGACCGTCGCCATGTCGAGTTCTTTGGCGGCCTCGGCGAAGCGCACGACGCCGTAGAGCCCGTCGTGGTCGGTCAGCGCGATGGCCCGCAAATCCAGCCGGACGGCCTCCTCCACCAGTTCCTCCGGAGTGCTGGCCCCATCGAGGAAGCTGTACGCGGAATGGGCGTGCAGCTCGGCGTACGGCACCGACGTTCCCGGCCGGGCCGGGCGGTTCACCGGTCGATAGTCACCCCGCTTGCGCGACCAGGCGGGGCTGTCACCGCCGTCGGCCGGCGACTCCGGAGCAGCACCGGCCACCCGAGGTTTACCCTCGAGCACCCGCTGCATCTCCGCCCAGCTCGGCGGCCCGTTGTGCCAACCCACCCCATCAGAATATTCGAAACTTTGTTCGAACACCAGAGGCGCTGGGTCCGCGGGAACTCGGGCGACTCCCATGCGACTAGATCCCAAAGGGCGCCAGAGAGGGACGGACGATGGCCATGCTGAGGCACTTGGGCAATCTGGAACGCGAGGTGATGGATCACCTCTGGGACGCGGACGGGCCACAGACCGTTCGCGAGGTCCATCACGCCATCTGCGCCGAACGCAAACTCGCGTACACAACCGTCATGACGGTGCTGCGCAGACTCGCCGGGAAGGGCGTCGTCCACCAATTGCGTGATGATCGGGCGCACCGTTACGTCGCGTCGCGCAGCCGCGACGAGTTGGTGGCCGGTCTCATGGTCGATGCACTCGGGCAGGCTGCCGAACGAAGCGACCGGCACGCGGCGCTGGTCCACTTCGTCACGCAGGTCGCGGCCGACGAGATCGATGTACTGCGGCAGGCACTGGCCGCCGTCGACCCCGCGGTGCGCCTGATATCCAGGCGCACCGCGTAGTCGTCAGAAGTCGTCGGGCACACCCGGGGCGGTCGGCCAGCCGAAGGCAACGGCGGCGCGGTGCACCGAACCCGGCGTGAGCTCGCGAACGAGCCCTGCGCTCGCCAGCGCCTGCAGACTCACCCCGCCGAGGTAGACGGCGCCGAGGTCACGCACCGACATGGCGATATCCGCTGATGCCGTGGTGCTTTCGCATTCGGCCCCATCAGGTCCGCCGCGAAGCTGCCACCGGCCGGTGTTCCACGGACAGAACTCGTCGGAGATCTCCAGCACCACGTCGACCGGAGCCGAGTAGCTCCGCAGACTCAGCGCGCGAGGCAGATCGACCAGTCGTACGTAGACGCCGTCCCTGACCTGGCATGCCAGCGCGCGCCGGTCGGCCACCAGGCTGAGGAGCGGCTCATCGACTGCCGCACCGTCGTATCCGACGGTCCTGATCAAATCCGTATCCAGGAGATAGCGCCAAATCTGCGCGTACGCACGATGATTGGTGGCCAGCACCTCTTGAATCTGGAGTTCGCTGTCGGGCTGGCCGCCGTCGGTCCAGCTGACCTTGGGCCGGTAAATGGCGAATCCACTGGCGGTGCCGTCGGCCTCGCGATGCAGGAGGAAGCGAAGCTTGCCGAACTCCTTGCGCCTCGGCTCGTTGTCGTGGATCCAGTTGTCCCACCACGGACCCGGCCGCTCCATCAGTCCGGCCCGCTGCACCATGGCGCGCTGATGAATCTCGGGTCCGTTGGCCAGCAACGTCTCGGCGTCGACGTGCGTCACCGAGCCATCGCCGAGCTGGACGTCCGGGCGGAATCCCAGTTCACGGACCTTGCCCGAGAGCTCCGCCACCGGCACTGCCATGCCGTAGCCGAAGCGCCCGTAGATGGTGGCCTCCGATGCGTACAACATGGCCAGCGCCTCGGTGCCGCGTGCCCGAATGTCCTCGAGTTGGTGGCGCATCATCGCCGTGAGCAGGCCGCGGCGTCGATGACTGGGCGACACCGTGACGGCGGTGACCGCAGCCACGGCCGTCGTCGCCCCACCGGGCAGCACCACCTGCTTCCCGAAGGCACCGGCAGTGGACACCCAACGGGTGCCGTCGTGAAAACCGAACATGCGGGCGTACTCGGTAAAGGCGCGCATCAGGTCGATCTCGTCCTGCTGCGGATCCTGCAGGAACACCCCGTACGACGTAGCCATGAACGCATCGAAATCATCGCTGTCGCTGACCGAGCGCAGCGTCAAATCACTCATGCCCCAAGGGATATCACAGCGCCTTCACAGGAGTCATCTGAATTTCCCTGCAGCAAACAAAGACTGAACACCGCGCATCACGGCTCGAGAACGAATCGGACAGATCACCAAAACAGCTCGGACACTGAGCCTTTCACAGCGCTCCTGCCGAGGTTCACCGCTGGGCCAGTGGCGACTGACTGTAGAGCCGCGCAAACGTATCGAGACGTTCCTGCTTGGTCCGCTGGAGGTGCGTGGCGATGGCCGCACTGGCGGCTGCCGCGTCGTGCCGCCGGATGGCATCCATGATCGCCTCGTGTTCGGTCGCCACGTCGGCCAGATCGTCCCTGTGCATGGCCTCCCTGTCACACAGGCGAAGTCTGGCCACGAGGTTGGTCAGCGTTTCCTGGAGCGTCGCATTGTGCGATGCGGCCCAAAGCACCTCGTGCCATTGCGAATTCAGCTGCCGGGCCACGGCCGCGTCCTCAGCCGCGGCCGCGCGCTGGTGCAGCTGCGCCAGCTGAGCGACCTGCAATTCGGTTCGTCGTGCCGATGCTGCCTCGGCAGCCGCTTTCTCCAGTGCAATGCGGACGTCGTAGATCTCGATGACATCGTCCGGCGAGCCCGATCGGATGCGATAGCCGCGGACGGAGCGGCTGATCAGCCCCTCCTGTTCCAGGCGGCTCAGCGCCTCGCGTACCGGAGTTCGGGACACGCCGTATGCGGCGGTCAGCGCGCTCTCGGTCAGGGGTTCGGCTGCGGAGAACCGGCCGGCCAACAGGTCAGCGCGAAATGCGCTGTGAAAAGCGGTCCGTTGCACCCGTCCTCCAAGTGTTGCGTTCCATCGAGAATACATTTGAAGCTGTTTTGTATACAGAAAGTACTCATGATGACGCGAAGGCATACAGCGGTTGTGCCGGCCGTCCATACTTGTTGCCGTCGCGGTCCCGCGCGACGGCATGAAGGAGACGTATGAGCACCCCGTCCACCATTGATCGCCCGGTACTGCGCTGGCGCGTCGTCGACATCGTCGTTGCGAGTGTGCTCGCGACGGCTGCCGGACTGATCTTCGTGCTGTGGAACATCGCATCCAATCCGGTCAGCGCGCCTCTCGGCGCAGTGCTCCCCGGTCTGCAGGCACTGCTCGGTGGTGGGTGGCTGTTCGCCGGTGTGCTCATTGCTCTGGTCATCCGCAAGCCCGGTGCGGCCGTCTACGGCGAGCTCGTCGCCGCTTCCATTTCGGCGCTGGTCGGCAATCAGTGGGGTGTGCTCACCCTCGAATCCGGCCTGGTCCAGGGTCTCGGTGCGGAACTGGTCTTCGCGGTGTTCCTGTACCGGCGGTGGGGCCTGCCCACCGCAGTGCTCTCCGGAGCGGTCGCCGGGATCGCCCTGGCCATCAACGACCTGATCCTGTGGTACCCCGGTTCCGCCGCCGGCTTCGCCGCGGTCTATGTGGCCTCGGCGATCCTCTCCGGCGCCCTCGTTGCCGGACTGCTGTCATGGGTCGTGGTGAGAAACCTGGCCCGGACCGGAGTTCTCAGCCGTTTCGCGTCGGGACGTCTGGAACCGAGCCCGGCGTCGTGAACGCCCTGGGCGGCCGGGCGCGGACCTCGACGGACGCGGCGCGTTCCGTCGGCGCTGCGGTCACCGCGCGCGGCTGGGGTTGGCAGCATGCGACGCGCGCGAATTGGGCTGTGCGCGATCTCGATTTGTCGATAGCGCCCGGAGAGCGGGTGCTGCTGCTCGGGCCGTCGGGCGCCGGGAAGTCCACACTCCTGCACGGCGTCGCCGGACTGCTCGGCGGCGCCGAGGAAGGCCGTCAGGCGGGACAGCTGCACGTCGATGGTGCACCGCCGGCCGAACGCCGGTCCCGCATCGGCATGGTGCTGCAGGATCCCGATTCGCAGGTGATCCTGTCCCGGGTCGGAGACGACGTGGCCTTCGGGATGGAGAACCTCGGCGTTCCGCGCGATCAGATTTGGCCTCGGGTGCGCCAGGCGCTCGACGCGGTCGGACTGAATGCGTCGCTCTCCCATCCCACCTCGAAGCTTTCCGGCGGGCAGAAGCAGCGCCTCGCGCTGGCCGGTGTGGTGGCCATGCGCCCCGGCCTGATCCTGCTCGACGAACCGACGGCCAATCTCGACCCCGCCGGCGTCATCGAGGTCCGCGACGCGATCGTCGAGTCCGCGCGCCGGACGGGCGCGACGCTCATCGTCATCGAGCACCGCACCGACGTATGGCTGCCGGTCATCGACCGCGTGATCGTCCTGGGTGCCGACGGCACGGTGACCGCCGACGGTACGCCTGACGACACGATCCGACGCGAACACGACTACCTGGTCCGGTCCGGCGTCTGGGTGCCGGGCGACCCTCTGCCTGAGATCGCCAGGCGCCGGGGTGGGGACGACAGCGTCCTGCTTCGCGCCACCGACCTCTTGGTGGGGCAGCACGGCGACGCCCCACTGAACACCGGGCTCGATTTCGAGATCCGGCGCGGACGTACCACCGTCGTCACCGGTCCCAACGGTGCGGGCAAGTCCACCCTGGCGCTGACGCTCGGCGGGTTGCTGCGACCGGCGGCCGGGCGGCTCACGGCCGACGCCGCGCTCGCTCCCCCGCGCTCCCGGCTCGAGCCGGTCCGGTGGCGATCGAAGGAATTGCTCACCCGGATCGGCAGTGTCTTCCAAGACCCGGAGCATCAGTTTCTCACCGGTACCGTCCGCGACGAACTGTCCTTGGGACCACGGGCGCTGAAGCGAACCGGCCCCGAAATCGAGTCCCGCACAGACGAATTGCTTCAGCGACTGCGCTTGCAGCACGTCGCCGACGCGAATCCGTACACCCTCTCCGGTGGAGAGAAACGTCGACTGTCCGTCGCCACCGTCCTGGCCACGGGGCCCGCGGTGATCGTCCTGGACGAGCCGACGTTCGGGCAGGACCGCCGGACGTGGGAGGAACTGGTCCGGCTGCTGGCCGACGTCGCCGACGCGGGGACGGCCGTGGTGGCTGCCACGCACGACCTCGATTTCACCGCCCTGCTCGCCGACACCCGCATCGAGCTACCTGCGTGGCGAACCGCAACGGAGACAACAGAATGACCACCGTGGAGGCAGTCGCCACCCGCCCGGTCAACCCCGTCGCCCGGCTGCTCACCGCCCTCGTCATCGCGGGTGGGCTGGTGCTGTCCGTCGACTGGGTGTCGGCCCTGACGGCGCTGGTGCTCGAGCTCGTCCTGTTCTTCGTGGTCGGCGCCCGGCTGCGCCCGGTCCTGACGCGGGGTGCGGTGATCGCCGTCGCGGCGGCACTGACCGCCGTCACCATCCTCCTCTACGGCCAGCCGAGCGGCGCCGTGCACTGGCACTTCCTGCTCGTCACCATCAGCGACGGCTCGATCACCTTGGCGCTGACCACTTTTCTGCGCGTCCTCGCGATCGCACTGCCGTCAGTGATCCTGTTCGCCGACGTCGATCCCACCGAGCTCTCCGACGGGCTCGGGCAGGTACTGAAACTACCGGCCCGGTTTGTGCTCGGCGCGCTGGCCGGCCTGCGTCTGGTCGGATTGCTGGGCCAGGACTGGCAGTACCTCGGATACGCGCGCCGGGCCCGGGGCGTCGCCGACCACGCGCGGCTGCGCCGCATCGCCGGACAGTCCTTCGCGCTGTTGGTCTTCGCGGTCCGACGCGGGACCAAACTCGCCACCGCGATGGAGGCGCGCGGGTTCGGCGCGCACCGCCACCGGACCTGGGCTCGCCCCTCGCCCTTCGCTGGACGTGAGTTCGCCCTTGTCACAGCTGGATTCACGATCATCGCGGTGGCGATCGCCACGTCGGTCGCCACCGGAGCGTGGAACTTCATTGGTACTCGATGAGATTCTGGGGCGCCTCGACGACGCAGCGACGGTGTTGGTCGACGGCCGTTCAGGATCAGGAAAGTCCACGCTGGCAACGCAACTGCACGATGCCTGGTCTGCCAGTGTGGTGGTCCGCCTCGACGACATCTATCCGGGTTGGGACGGATTGTTCTGGGCCGTAGACCACGTGCACCAATCACTGTTGGCACCTCGCGCCGCCGGCGAGGCGGGACGTTGGCGGAGCTGGGACTGGGCCCGTGAGGTCCCGGGAGATTGGCACCGTGTCGAGTGCGGACAGCGCTTGATCGTCGAAGGCACCGGGGCCCTCACGCCCGCCGGGCGGCGGCTCGCCGATCTGGGCATCTGGGTCGACGCCGACGACGAGGTGCGCAAGCGCCGGGCACTACGCCGCGACGGCGATCTGTACCGGCCGCACTGGGACCGCTGGGCGGCCCAGGAAGAGGAATTCGTCACCCGCTATCGGCCGCGGCGGTGTGCCGACCTGATCGCACTCGCGACGCCGACCGGATTCGAATTCACCGCTTCGCAAAGGACGTCATGACCACCTCGATCTCTTTGGCCCTGGAGTACTTTCATCCGTGGCCGAACTCGGCCGGCTTCTATCTGGCCAGGCACCGGGGCTGGTACGCCGACGCAGGGATCGAACTGCAGATCCGCACGGTGGACCCCGGCATCGGTGACAGCCTCGAACACCTCGGCCGGCGCCTGGTGGATCTCGCGGTATTCCCGACCAACCGGCTGCTGGTGCGTACCGAGCGCGGCGAGCCGTTGAAGGCGATCGCCGCGGTGAACCAGCGCGGCTTGGAGACGATTCGCACTCTCGTCAGCAGTGGGATCAGCAGTTTGGCCGAGTTGGCCAACAAGCGGGTGGCACTCAATCCGACACCCCGCGGGGTGGCCGTCGTGCGCGATCTGGTCGCGCAAGCAGGCGGCGACCCCGATGCCGTCACCCTTGTCGACGTCGGCGCGCGTGAGCTCACCAGTGCCGAATTGGCCGCCGGCGTCGCCGACGCCACCTTCGGTTCCTACTGGGCTTGGGACATCCTGCTGAGCGAGCATCCGGACCGCCCGGAGCGCATCTGGCGCGTCGATGAAGAGCTGCCGTTCGGGTACCACAGCTACCTGCTCGGCGTGCACGATGACCTCATCGACCGAAATCCGTTGCTGGTCTCCGACTTCCGGGCGATCAGCGAACGAGGTTTCCGCTACGCCGCCCAGCACCCCGACGAGGCGGCCGACCTGCTGAGCGATGTCATGCCGTACTTCCCAGCAGACGTCATCGACCGCTCACTCGACGCCATCTCCAGCACCTGGTTCCACGAGAATTCCTGGGGCACAGTACGTCCCGAGCTCGTCGAGCCGTACGCACACTGGCTCGCCGGGCACGGAATTCTCACTGCGCCCGAACGGTGGCCTGCGGCGTTCGCGAATATCCCTGCTGTCACGACGGATCCGGCATGGTGAACTCCGGACCCTTCATCAGCGCTCAGGAGCTTTCCACCGCGCTGGCGAGCGACGCCACGCCGGTGATTCTCGACGCCAGCCTGGTGCTACACCGCCCACAGGTCGACGGCGACTTCCGCGCGGACAGCGGCCGCAGCGCCTGGGAAGCCGCGCACCTTCCCGGCGCCCTCCACGTGCAGGTCGACACCGATCTCTCGATCGCCGCCGCGACCCACAATCACCACCCGCCACCACAAGATCTCGCCGACCGCCTCGCCCGGTTCGGCATCGGCGCCGACACTCCGACCGTCGTGTACGACAGCACGGGTGGTTTCTGGGCGGCGAGAACCTGGTATCTGTTGCGCTGGATCGGAATTCCGGTGCGGGTGCTCGACGGCGGACTCGACGCGTGGCGGGCCGCGGGACTTCCCGTGGAATCCGGGTCCGTGCCCGCCCGGCCCGTCGCGTCGTGGTCGGCACGACCGATACGTGAGGCGTGGATCGATCTCGACGAGTTACGTGAAATCCAATGCTATGCAGGCAATCTGGTATGCGCATTGTCGCCGCCGGCATTCTCGGGCATCGAACCGACGCGCTACACCCGCCGCGGACACATACCCGGCAGCGTCAACGTGCCGGCCCGCGAACTCTTCGACGACCGTGGCCTGGTGCGTCCACCCGCGGACATCAGAGAACGCTACCGGGACGCCGGAACGGATCTCGACCGCGAGGTGCTGCTGTACTGCGGCGGTGGTATCTCGGCGACGGCCAACGCGCTGGCGCTCGCGTCCTGCGGTGTCGAATCGGTCCGCGTCTACGACGGTTCCCTGGAGGAATGGAGCGCTGATCCGACGTTGCCCCTGCAGGTCGACGACGCCGCCCACTAGCACCGCTGCACGTACCGGTTTCCGATACGAATGCGTTCCCGCAGAACTGGTTTGGGCTGGAGTGGACCGGCGAGCGGGCGCTCCCCCACCTGTGCCCGCCTGGCAAACACCACAACGACCACCGGCCATCAACCACCATGGGAACGCCTCGGCGTTCGATCGTGCCGGCGCCACAGCCCGAGCCACGACGCCAAAATAGCTGCGACCACCACGATTTCAGCCGCGGCTCCCCAGCCGTGTGGATACAGCACCCCGGCGACGTGGTGGTCGATGAAACCCGCGCGGGGCAACGGTGACATGCCGGCGCCGTCGCGGGCCCACCGCTCGATCGTGGTCAGCGGACATTCGACGACACCGGTGAGGATGATGACGGTCCAGCCGACGATGAGGGCGTGCAACCAGATCGTCGCCGGCCACCGCCACGCCAGGAACCCACCTCCGATGAGATAGCCGAGGAAGGCGAAGTGTGCGGCAACCGCCGCTACTGCGATCGCGGAGTACGGCATCTTCGTGGCCTCTTCGACTGGCGTAGCTGCTGGGACGTGGATACCCGCCGCGGAAACCGGCAAACCGTCGGCGCACCTACCCGATCGGGTAGGTGCCAACCTACCCACGTGCACATTGGTCTGAGCGGCGGCACACCGTAGGCTGGGCGTGTTACCTGGATCACAGGATGAGGAATGGGTCTGGTGAGACTCGATGTGATGGCGCCCGCGCAGCTCGCGGCGACGACGGCAGCGACGGCCGTGCCGACGCGGCTGTTGAAGTTTCATGCCCCTGAGATCGTGTTCGGTATCGACTCGATGGCGGAGGCGGCGCACGCCGCCGTCCGCCTGGGCGGGCTGCGGCCCATGCTGGTCACCGACCCCGGGCTGATCGAGGCCGGCTGGGTGGCCGAGCTGGTGGGGCACCTGCGCGCCCAGTGCGTCGAGGCGCACGTGTGGAGCGCGCTGACCCCGAACCCCAAGGACCACGAGGTGACGGCCGGCCACGAGTTCTACCGATCGCACGGCTGCGATGTGCTCATCGCGTTGGGCGGCGGCTCGGTGATCGACGCGGCCAAAGGCATCGCGATCCTGGCGGCCAACGGCGGCCACATCCTCGACTACGCCGGAGTCGACAAGGCGACGGCGCCGATCCCGCCCCTCGTGGTGCTGCCGTCCACGTCGGGTACCGGCGCCGACGTCTCTCAGTTCTGCATCGTCACCGACACGACCCACAACACCAAGATCACCATCCTGGGCCGCGCCCTGGTCCCCGACATCACCGTCATCGACCCCCGGCTCCTCACCACCATGCCCGAATGGCTCAATGCAGCAACAGGTCTGGATGCGCTGACGCACGGCATCGAGGCGTTCGTGTCGCTCGGGCACAACCAGCTGACCGACCACCACGCGCTGCGGTCGGTCGTGATGGTCACCGAGAACCTGGTCACCACCATCGAGCGGCCACAGGACATGCCGGCGCGGGTCCTGATGGCCCAAGCCGCATTGGAAGCGGGTCTCGCGTTCACCAATGCCATCCTGGGGGCCGCGCATGCCATGAGCCATCAGGTCGGCGGGCTCCTCGACTTGCCGCACGGCGTCATCAACGGCGTACTGCTCCCCCACGTGGTGCGGTTCAACGCCGAGGCCGACCCGGCTCCCTTCGCCACCATCGCCACCTGCCTCGGGATCGCCGACAGGCGTGCGCCAGAACTGGAATCCGCACTGGCACTCGCCGATCGGCTCCAAGAGCTGGCCAGACAGGTCGGCGTGCCGCGCGGGCTCGCCGAGTTGGGAGTCCGCGACTCCGACGTACCGGTGTTGGCCCACAACGCCCTTCAAGACGCGTGCCTGAGCACCAACCCCCGCCCCATCGACGATGCGCAGCTGCGCGCGCTGTTCCGGGCCGCACTATGACGACCTTGCCCGGCAACCCGGTGGTGCCGCGCCGCGCGACAGTCCCGGATCTGGACCAGCTCACGGGCGTCCGATCCGGCAAGGGCACGTTCTACCCCGAGTTCCGGGTGGCCGCGCAACGCACCGAACGGGTGGTCGCAGCGCTCGATGCCATCTCCCGCGCGCTCGTGCAGACCGTCAACGGCCCCGAGAATCTGGTGCGGGCCGTCGCCGAGGCAGCCCGTACCCACCTCGGTGCCGAATGGGTGCTGTTGGCGCTGGCCGACGGTGCCCTGCCCGAGGCACGGCCCCGCCACCTCATCCTCGACGCCGAGGGCCACGCATACTCCTTCGAAGGCCTGTCGGGCACCAAACACCCGGTACCGCACCTTCCGGATGCGGTCCTGAACCGGCTCAACGATGTCCTTCGCGGTCAGCTTGCTCAGTTCCGGGTACCCGTCATCGAAAGTCACCATTCACACGTCCCGATCGAGCTCGACGGCGGCGTCGTCGGCGCGTTCGCGGCCTGGACACCTCCGCACCGGCTGCTCGACGGCATCGACGAAGCGGTGATGCGAATCCTGGCCAGTCAGACGGCAGTGGCGCTACAGAACTGTGAACTGTTCCAGCGCTCGCAAACCCTGCTGGCGCAATCCGAGGCGCGCAATGCGCAGCTGCTGGCGACGCAACGCGAACTCGGTGCGGCACAACGTCATCAGGTGCTGGACTCCGAGCGACACCGCATCGCACGGGAGCTGCACGACAGCGTCACACAAACCGTCCTGTCGGCGGGCATGCAGATCGAGGTGTGCCGAAGCGAGGTCGAATCACGTTCCGGTCCAACGGGCCTGGCCGAACGGCTGGACACGGCCAAAGCGCTGACCCGATCGGCGATCGACCAGCTACGGTCGGCCATCTATGCGCTCAACCATTCTTCCGACGCCGACCGGTCCAGCCTCCCCGAGCTGCTCGAACAGCTCGCCACCGTGCATATGCCGAAAGACCTGCGGGTGACGCTGCGGGTCGACGGAGATGTCGCCGAACTGCCCAGCGCTGTCGAACGGAGCCTGCTTCGGATCGCCGGTGAGGCATTGTTCAACACCGCGATGCACGGCCGCGCCTCCCGGGCCATCGTGCGATTGAGCTACCGCGCCACCGGGGTCACCCTGTCGGTGTCCGACGACGGCATCGGTGACCCGGACAAACTCCGGCTTCGGCTCCGACTGGCGGACGTCGCGGACCTCGACGGGCATCATCGCGGGCTGGCCAACATGCTGGCACGGTGCCGCGAATACGGTGGCACCTTCACCGTCGGCCGCTCGCGTATCGGTGGCGTGCGGGTCGTGGCCACCATTCCGCGGGACCTAGAAGAAGCTCCGGCCGAAGGAGTCGTGCCATGACCGTTGACACCAGCACCGGGACCATCCGCCTTGCACTGGTGGACGACCACGCCATCCTTCGCCAGGGGCTGCGGTCATTACTGGAGCGCGAGGACGACCTCGTGGTGGTCGGCGAGGCCTCCAGCGAACCGGAAGCCGTGGCCATGGTCGCGGCGACGCAACCCGATGTGGTGCTGGTCGATCTGAAACTCTCGGCAGGATCGGACTTCGAGGGATTGTCCTTGTGCACCAGGCTTTCCGGCGCCCATCCCGACCTCGGCCTGCTCGTGCTGACCACGTTCCTCGATGAGGATCTGGTGGTACGTGCGGTGCACGCCGGAGCGCGTGGCTACGTGGTCAAGGACGTCGACACCACCGAACTGGTGCGGGCGATCCGTGCCATCTCCGCCGGGCAGAGCGCGTTCGACTCGCGCAGCGCCGCGGCTGTGGTCCGCTCGCTCAGCGGACGCGGCGATCAGCGCGAGAAGCTGACCGACCGGGAGATCGAAGTGTTGCGGCTGCTCGCGGCGGGGCTGTCGAACCACAAAATCGGTGAGCAGCTGTACATCTCGGCGACGACCGCCAAGTTCCACGTCAGCAACATCATGCGCAAGCTCGACGTCAGCCGGCGCGCCGAGGCCGTGTACGCGGCCAGTAAACGCGGGCTGATCTAGGCCGACGACGTTCGTCGGCCTAGATCAGCTGTTGTGGGTTGCGGTTCGACCCTATGTGCCGCTACGCATTTCGGTAGTCGATGACGATGCGGCCGTCGATCTGTCCCTGTTCCATCCGCGCGAACACGTCATTGATCTCGTCGAGGCGCGCGCTGGTGACGGTCGGCTTGATCAGGCCGCGTGCGTAGAAGTCCAGTGCCTCGGCCATGTCTTGCCGCGTTCCGACGATCGACCCGCGGATGGTGAGGCCCTTGAGGACGATGTCGAAGATCGGGGCCGGGAAGTCGCCCGGCGGCAGGCCGTTGAACACGATGGTGCCACCGCGACGGGCCAGTGCGATCGCCTGACCGAACGCCTGCGGGTGCACCGCGGTGACCAGGACACCATGGACACCGCCGGTGGCCTGCTGCACCGACTCGACCACGTCGCTGGTACGGGCATTGATGGCGACCTCGGCGCCGAGCCGGGTGGCGAGTGCGAGCTTGGCGTCGTCGACATCGATCGCCACCACGCGAAGCCCCATCGCGCGGGCGTACTGAACGGCGATGTGTCCCAGCCCGCCGATGCCGGAGATCGCCACCCACTGGCCGGGCCGGGTGTCGGTGACCTTGAGTCCCTTGTAGACGGTGACGCCGGCGCACAGGATCGGCGCGATCTCCAGTGGGTCGGCGCCGTCGGGGATCCGCGCCGCATAGTCCGCGTTGACGAGCATGTAGGTGCCGAAGCTTCCGTTGACGGAATAGCCGCCGTTGCGCTGACTTTCGCACAAGGTCTCCCAGCCCGTCCGGCAGTATTCGCAGCGGCCGCACGCCGACCACAGCCAGGCGTTGCCGACCTTGTCGCCGACCGCCAGGTCGACCACGCCCTCACCGAGTGCCACGACCGTGCCGTAGCCTTCATGCCCCGGCACAAACGGCGGCTGCGGCTTCACCGGCCAATCACCATGTGCGGCATGTAAATCCGTGTGGCAGACACCGGATGTCTCGAGCTTGACCAGGGCTTCGCCATAGCCTGGCGTCGGCAGTTGCAGATCGTGCACCTGCAACGGCATGCCGAAGTCGGTGACGACCGCGGCCCGCATGGTGTCGGCGTGTCCCGCCACAGTTTCAGTGGCCAGTGTCTGTGTCATCGATTCACTCCATTCGTGAGAATTGTTGCGGGGAAGGTGTTGAGGTTCTGATTGGCGCAAAGCTGATAGCACACAACGCTATTGACAGCGACGTGCCGCCACATGCCCCGATCGGGCCGAGTACCGGACCTGCCCGGGCGGGCCGCGTACTACCCAATCGGGCAGGGCCGTCGGGCGCCGGCCGGACGCTCCCGGACCGGCGAAGCCGTTCGGCAAAGGCGCCACCCGGACGCCCCGCACCCGCCATGATGGGTGCCGTAACCAGACACGGCGAAGGTGGATCACGTGGCAACGAGCGAACATCCGAAGGGCACGAGCGCAGGCACCCAGCCCGAATGCCGCGGCGTCATGCAATCCCTGACGGCACTGTGCGTCCGCTACGTCGAACGCCTGATGCCCGACCCGTACCTGTTCGCCGTCATCCTGACCGTCCTGGTCGCCGCGATGGTGGCACTTATGGTGCACGGCGCCACCCCCAGCGGCATGCTCAAGGCCTGGTACGGCGGCGTGTGGGGTTCGCAGAACATCTTCACGTTCGCGTTCCAGATGGTGCTGATCCTCGTAACGGGTTACACGCTCGCCGAGGCGCCCGTCCTGAAGCGGGCCATCGTCCACATCGCGGGCAAGCCGAACAACCAGGTGCAGGGAGCCCTACTGTGTTTCGGCGTCAGCGCCGTGCTGTCGCTGTTGAACTGGGGACTGGGACTCGTCGCCGGCGCGCTGGTCGCCCGGCAGGTCGCAAAGCGCTTCACCGACGCACATTTCGGCTACCTGATCGCGGCCGCGTTCATGGGCTTCATCGTCTGGACACAGGGACTCTCGTCATCGATCGCGCTGGCCAACACCGACAGCAGCAGCCCGATCAACGTGATCCACAAGCTCACCGGCAGCACTGTTCCGTTGAGCCAGACCATCTTCCAGCCCTACAGCTGGCTGTCGGCGATCGCGGTGCTGGCGCTGCTCGCACTCGCGGTCTGGCGGATGGCCCCGGCGCAGAGTCTGGCACCGGACCCCGCGGTGTTCGAAGACGAGGTACCGGCTCCGCCGGTGCCCGGCAAGAAGACCTTCGCCGAGTGGCTCGAGAACCTCTGGATCCTCAACGTCCTCGTATTCGCCGCCGGCATGGCCTATTTCGTGCTCAGTGGATTCGCCCTGAACATCTCGTCGATGATCATGCTGTTCACGATCACCAGTGCGCTGCTGCACCGCACGCCGATCCGCTTCATCAGAGCGTTCACCGGCGCCGCCAAGGTGTCCGGCCCGCTGCTCCTGCAGTACCCGCTGTACGGCGGTCTGGTCGGCCTGCTCGGTTATCAGGCGACCAAGGCCGACAAGCCGCTGCAGACGCTCCTGGCCGAGGCCGTGGTCAACGGCGCGACGGAGCACACACTGCCGTTCCTGACCTTCGTCGGGTCGTTGATCATCAGCCTGTTCGTCCCGTCGGGCGGCGGCCACTGGGCCGTGCAGGGCCCCATCGCGGTCGACTCGGCACTGGCCATCGGCCAGCGTTCACCGGAGTACCTGGGGCTGATCTCCATGGCGGTCGCTGTCGGCGAAGGCGTCGCGAACATGATCCAGCCGTTCTGGCTGCTGCCCCTGCTGGCGATCGCGAAGCTGAATGTCCGTCAGGTGATGGGCTTTACGGTCGTCGCATTCCTGATCGGCGTCGCGGTACTGGGCGCCACCATGCTCATCGCGCCGTACGTGATCTGACGCCCAACACGCCGCGCGGGCGTGAGAAGAATGGGCCACGCTTTTGGTGCCGGAAACAAACCTTCGGCCGATTTGTCCCGCCATCTTCCGCCACCGCGTTGTGATAGATCACAATCGGCACGTGCCGTCCCCGTCCGAGCTGCCGCCGATCCCGGCGGACGCACCGTTGCGAAAGGTGATCGAGGACCGGATCGACGAGATCGCCACGACGCTTCTCCATGAGGCCGTCGAATCCATCGACTGGCCCACACCCATGCCGATCGAACATTTCGACGGTGAGGTGACCCCGTACATCATCGGCGGATTTCTGTACGGGCTCGACCTGATCACCGAAGGACGCAGGGTGACCCGTGCCGAGGCGGCGACCTTCGTCCTGCCGGTCGCGGAGCGGCATGCCGAGGACGGGATCCCGTTGCCGTTCCTGTTCACCGCGCTCCATGCCGGTATCCGAAAACTGTGGGAGATCGTGCTCGAATCGGCCTCCGAGGGCGACGCGGAAACGATCGCTGCGCTGGGCATGTACCTCGCCGACCTCACCGGGACCATCAGCGTGCTGATGACTGAGGTCTACCAGGACTCCGATTTCGTCCTCCGGGCCACCACGCGCCAGCAGATGAGTGCCCTGTGCGCCCACCTCATCGACGGCGAGCCCGGCAGCGACATGATCGCCAAACAAATCGGTGTCAAGCTCAGCGACCGCTATGACGTATTGGCGATCCGGGTGGACGGCGACGAACCGCGGACCACGCATGAGACGTTGGCGGCGCGCCGGCGGTTACGGCTCGCCAACCAAGTGTTCTACGGGCGCGGCGCCGGCGAAATCCTCAACACGTTCGACGGACACACGGGCGTGATCTTGCTGCCCGCACAGGTCGTGGAACAGCGGGACAACTCCGCCATGGCCGCACACCTGTGTGCACTGATCGACGCGCTCGGTGAACGACTCGAGGTCGCGATCTACGCCGCGTACCATCCCGGCGCGACGCTGGCGGCCATTCCCGCGGCGGCCGCGGAAGCCACCGAAATCACCTGCCTGGCAAGGCAACTGAACAGAGAGCCCGGTATCTACCAACTGGCTGATGTCCTTTTCGAGTACCAGTCGACGCGCCCCGGGCCCGCCCGGGACCTGCTGGCGCGCCACATCGCGCCGCTGCGCGACCACCCGGGGTTACTGCAAGCGCTCCAATCGCATCTGCGGCACGGCGCCGACCGGAAGGCCGCCGCGGCAGAGCTTTTCATTCATCCGAACACCCTGACCTACCGCCTACGGCGTATTCAGGAGATCACCGGCTATGACCCCACCGACCCCCACCAGTCCCGATTGCTGGCGTCGGCCATGACCGTGTACACCATCGACCATGCAGGTACACCGGTCGCCGACACAGGCCCGGGCAATCCCGGCTAGCTGAGCAGACCTCGGTCATCGAACGCGAGTTCTTCGTATCCCTACGGCACGAGATGTGAATCCAGTGGTGAACTACCAAGAGTTGCTGTCCGACGAACTTCGCAGCGCCGCAAGGCAGTTGCGGCACGCGGCCACGCAGAGCACTTGCCCGATCGAGCGAATCCTGTCGTACACCGCGACGATGATCGACTACGTCTACCCGGTAGAGCGGTGCGGACGAGCCTCGGTGCTGGCAACCGCCTGGCTCGAGCGTTCCGGACGCCATGCCGACCAGAACGATGCGCTCGTGGACGAATTGATCGAGCCATTGCGTGAGGCCATCCGCGTCGGATGCAGGAGCGGGGAGATGTCGTCACAGTGCCCTGATGACGATGCACAGTCGATCTTTCATCTGGTCACGGGCATGATCGTCACGCAGGCGGCCCTTGGCAGGCACGCCTCGCCGGAGTACCTCAAGGAGGCGACACGAACCGCGGTTGCGAACGCCCTCGGGTTCGCCGCGCCATGAGCAACTAAGCGGACTGCTCCTGCGCCCCGTTTCGGGCGAATGCCGACTCGATGAACTGCGTGACCTCGCGAAGTGCACGCGCCGCTTCGGGAACGATCGAGGCCGCGGCCTGAAAGACGTGGACCTGGTCCCGCCACACCTGCAATTGGTGCGGCACACCGGCCTTCGTCAGTTCGACGGCGAGCTCCTCGGCGTCGGGGGTGAGCAGTTCGGTCGAGCTCACCTGGATCAAAGATGGCGGCAGCCCACCCAGATCCGCATCGAGCAGTCGGTGCTCAGCTTCCGGCGGACTGTGCCGCATGACGAATCGATGGAACGCGCGGGCAAAGGCCTTCGAGAACAGCACATCGGTTGATCCGGAGGGCGCATCGATCTTGGCCTGCACGTCGAAGTCGGTCAGTGGCGCCATCGAGACGATCGCGCCGGGCATCGGCAACCCGCGCCTGGCCGCGAACAGCGCCGTGATGAAGACCAGGTAAGCGCCGGCCGAGTCTCCGATGAATGCGATGTTGTCCGGCGCGACACCTCGGCCGAGCGCGAACCGATATGCGTCGATGCAGTCTTCGATACCGTCGGCGATGGTGTGCTCGGGCAGCTTGCGGTAATCCACTGCGACAACTTCGCTCTGCAGCGCCGCGGCAATCCGCGAGATCATTTGACGGTGCAGGTGACGGCCCCCGACGAGAAAGGCACCGCCGTGCATGTACACGACGTAGCGATCCCCGCGCACGGCCGCCGGGCGGGTCGTCTCGGCCGGACAGCACGCCAGGTGGACAGGCTGGCGGGTGGTGCCCCCAACCGACCACAGCACGCGCCCGACATGATCGACCGCCCGATATGGCCAGGGCAGGCCGGGAGCCATCGCCCAGACCGTCAATGCCGGTTTGACCGTGACCTTCAACGCCAACGCGACAAGGCGCGACTGGATGCTGCCGCCTTCGAACTCGACGCGACGGGCGTTACTCCGGTCAAGCGGGAACAGATTCTCGGGTGCGGCAACCACGGTGTAGCCCTCCTGTTTCAACGAGCCCCGTTCGGTGGCTGCGGCAGCGCCGATGCTGCCTCGTTGTCCGAATCAGTATCGGTGTCCGGGTGGCCGCCGTCTCTACACCGAGCGCCGAAGTATCAGACCAAGCGATTGTGATGGGTCACAAACGCCGAGGCAGCTGCGGCCGGCGCAGTGCCCTTGCGCCCCAGGTGATCTGGCTGTGGCCCGACGGCTCACTCGTAGTCCCCAGGCAATGCCCCACGGTCGACGGCGCTGAGCAGTACGGCGTGGTCCGCCTCGGTCTGGTCGGCGTAGCGCCGGGCGAAGCCGGACAGCGCCTCGCTCACGCGGTCGGAATGGCCGAGATAACCGGCGATCATCGAGGCTCCGCTGGTCCTGGCGTGTCCCTTCGCCAGTAGCTGACCGACCACGCTGGCGTAGCCCGTCAGCATCTTGGCATCCAGTTCGTCGAGAGGTATGCGGCCCTTCATGTTTCGCAGCTGCCGGACGTAGAACTGGCGGCCGTCCACAGTCGTCCAGCCCAGCAGCGGGTCGCTGACCGTCTGCAGACACTGCTGGTATTCGACGACACGTTGCCCCTGATGGGCGTGAAGCGGCGAATCACCGTGGACGTAGCGCGCCAGTACGGATCGCCGGGCCTGCTTGAGCTGCAGGAAGATGACGTCCTTGGACGACGAGCCCGCCAGCAGCGCCACGTACGCCCGCAGCCCGACACTGCCGACCCCGACGACCTTCTGTGCCACGTCCAGCAGGGTGTAGCCACCGACCAGTCGGCGCCAGTACAGCGGCAGGGTCTCCAGATAGTCGTCCATCGCCTTGGTGAGCTGCGCTTCTTCCCGCGCCGGTAGCCGCGTGATCAATGGCGGTTCATCGACGATCTTCCGCACCCCGTCGACCTCGTGCGTGAAGCGTGGCAACGCGCGATCGCCGGTACGGCGACGTGCCCGCTTCGCCGAGCGGGTGACCAGCCGCTCCAGTGGTCCGTCGGCCTCGGTGGCGACGCGGTCGACGCTGAGTCGGTTGAAGGCCCTGACGAACAGCGGCAGATCGGCAAGCCTCCGGATCTCCTTCTGATACGACGCGACACACGCTTGCACGGCGTCACCGCAAGCGCTTTCCGACGCGTCGTTCTCCCGCCCGGCCACCCAGATACTCGCCACCAGCCTGCGCAGGTCCCATTCCCAGCCGCCGGGGTGCGCTTCGTCGAAGTCATTGAGGTCGATGACCAGTTCCCGCTCGGGCGATGCGTAGAACCCGAAGTTGCCCAGGTGCGCGTCGCCACAGACCACCGGCATGATTCCCGTCGTCGGCAGGTGCGAGACGTCACGCGCCATCACGACCGCGGCACCACGCAGGAAGCCATAGGGCGATGCAGCCATCCGCCCGACCCTGATCGGGATGAGTCGCTCGATCCGCCCCTCATGGCTGGCCTGGATCAGGTCGACCGGGTCCGGCCGCCCCGCACGATCCGACCACGTGGCCAATGCCCGCCGGGGCACCTTCTTGCGCAGGGCCTTACCCAATGCGTACCGCTCGTCCCGCGTGGCCGGCGTGCGCAGCAATGACCGGTATGTCTCGGTCTCGGTGCCGGTCACGACGGTGTGCTGGTCCGGAATCGTCGTGTCCGCAAGTGGTGGCGGGTCGTTCACCAACGCCGTATACCCGCCCAGACGCCGGTCAAGCACGAACCATCAGATGGCCGCTGGAGACCACCGTTGCGCTTCGCGGCCGGATCGGGACGCGGCGTCGCAGGATCGCCTGGGGGTGGCGGAACCAACGGCCTTCGAATCCTCTCCCCCGTGGGCCCCGCCACTGGTGAACACGCCGATTGCGCTGGGCACCAACAACGCGCAGCCCCAGGGGACCGCCACCCAGAACGGCCAGAAGTAGCCGGCGCCGGTGGCGAGCCAGATCGCGAGGCACAACAGGTTCACTGCGGCCCACGGCATCCACATGATCACGACCCAGGCCGGAATCGACTGCTTCCGTTGCCGTTTGGGCTTACCCCGCTCGTCGGATGGCGGTAGGTCCGAGACGATGTCGGCGAGCTCGCCGCGGGTTTCGGCCCGGTAGAGCCATTGCAGGCGGGTGTCGTACTCCGTGAGGGTCAGCCTGCCGTCAGCGACGGCACGGATGAGCCGGCGAGACATGACTTCGCGCTCGGCATCGCCGATCCGGATGTGACTGCCGACCGTCTCGGTCGCGGCGCCACCGGCGCTGTTTCGCGTCGGCTCGGGAAACGGGAGGTCTTCATGGTGGTGCATGGTGCAACTCCATTCGCCATAACGGTGTTATGACAATTCATAACACCGTTATAGATTGATGGCAAGGGATTTCCGGCGGTTGGCGCGTACGCGCCTGGCGAAACAATCAGCGCCGAAGACCGGGACGCCGACCCGGCGGGTCGAACCGAACGCGCTTTACCACCCCCACAATCAATCCGCATGCGGCACAATCGGATTGACCATCGGCCCCACGGTTGCGTCGGTTCCGGATCCGCACCGGCCGACAAAATAGGCCTTCACTGATACCCGCCGGTGAGCCGGACGAAACATGTTATTTGCCACACCGGCAGGCAGGCTGTGTCCTACTAGGTTTGGTGCAGCGGGCACCGGAAGCGCCGATAGTATTTGGAACTATCGGCTCACGCGTGTGGGCCCTTCGGAGGTGACAATGTCAGGCCAGCCAGTCCAGGGAAGCGGCAACCCCGCCGCGGCGAGCTGCGCAGTCGAACAGAGCCAGATCGGCGCGGTCAGCGTGGTCACGGTATCCGGAACGGTGGACATGCTCACCGCTCCGCAGCTCGAAGCCGCACTGAGCCCGGCGGCTGTCGGCACAGCACAGGCGGTCGTCGTCGATTTGAGTGCCGTGGAGTTCCTGGCCTCGGCCGGGATGGGCGTGCTGGTGGCGGCGCATGCGGACCTGGCGCCGGCGGTTCGGCTCGTCATCGTCGCCGACAGTCCCACCACCAGTCGGCCCCTCAAGCTGGTCGGCATCGCCGACTTGATCGAGTTGTTCGCCACGCGAGACGAGGCGCTCGCGGCTGTCACCGCCTAGAGTGCGGTCGTTGTCCATCGGAAGGTAGGTCGAGCAGGTCGCTATGACGGAGCCGGACCAGTCGAGCAGCGGGGCGCGTTTCAGTAAAACTGACGTGGTGGCGATCCCCGAACATGCCGCATCCGTCCGTCAGGAGTTCTCGAGCTGGTTGACGGGGCACGTCGCACTGGACCGGGTCAAAGCGAGCGACATCGTGCTCGCCGTCAACGAGGCGTTGGCCAACGCCGTGGAGGCTGCGTACGCCGATGCCCCTGCGCCCGGCGTCATGCACGTTCACGCCGACTTCGACCGCGGGTCAGGCCTGCTCACCGTGACCGTCACCGACGAGGGCACGTGGCGCCCCGCCACCGCGCAGGTCGCGAACTCGGCCCGGGGGCGCGGAATTCCGTTGATGCAGGCGCTCACCGATCGTGCGTCGATCGAGCCGACCGATGCCGGCACCCAGGTGCGCCTGCAGTGGGATGCCGTGGAAGCCGCTACCGCCGGCGGGTGACCCGCTACTGCGGCAGCCGCACCACCTGGACGAAGAACTCGTCGATCTCCCGGACCGCCTTCATGAACTGATCGAGATCGACCGGCTTGGTCACGTACGCGTTCGCGTGCAGCTTGTAGCTGCGCAGGATGTCCTCCTCGGCCGAGGAGGTGGTCAGGACGACGACCGGGATATGGCACAGGTCCGCGTCGGACTTGATCGCCTCCAGCAATTGCCGGCCGTCGTACTTCGGCAGATTCAAGTCGAGCAGGATGAGGTCCGGAGTCGGGGCATCCGCGTGGACGCCGCGCTTGTAGAGAAAATCCAGACCTTCTTGACCGTCGCGGGTGACATGCAGGGTGTTCTTGATCTTGTTGTCCGCGAACGCTTCACGGGTGATCAACTCGTCCCCCGGATCGTCCTCGACCAACAGGATGTCCACCACTCTGCCCGCTGACGACGCGTTCATGGGTGACTTCCTTCCGGCTCCTCAGATGCGATGACGTTCGGCTCGGTGGTCGGGGTGGCCGGCAATGTGAACACGAACCGCGTGCCATCGGTGTACGACGTGTCGATCCCGATGGTGCCGCCGTGATGTTCGACGATCTTCTTGCACAGCGCCAATCCGATGCCGGTACCGCTGTAGGCGTCGCGACCATGCAACCGCTGAAAGATCACGAACACCTTGTCCACGAACTCCTCGGCTATCCCAATACCGTTGTCCGTGACCGTGAATACCCAATAGTCGGCCTCTTCACCCGTTCCGGATGTGCATTCGATCACGATCCGGGGCGCTTGCCCCTCGCGCCGGAACTTCACCGCGTTACCGATCAGGTTCTGCCACAGCATCGTGAGCAACGTCGGGTCGCCGTCGACCCGCGGCAGGCCACCAGGCGGCAGCAGCACCTCGGCGCCCGACTCGGCGATCGAGGTCGCGAGGTTCTGCATGGCCGACTCAACAACCTCGACCAGGTCGACCTCGGTGTGCCTGGCGTTGATCCGGCCGACGCGGGAAAAGGTGAGCAGGTCGTTGATCAGCACCTGCATGCGCTTGGCGCCGTCGACGGCGAAGTTGATGTACTCGGTGCCGCGCTCGTCGAGCTGGTCGCCGTACCGCTTCTCGAGCAGCTGGCAGAAAGACGCGACCTTGCGCAGCGGCTCCTGCAGATCGTGCGACGCGACGTACGCGAACTGTTCGAGTTCAGCGTTGGATCGGCGCAATTCCTCGGCCTGCTCGTCGAGAGCCAGGCGGGCGAACTGGGACGCTTCGAGTTCCTCGACGATGCGCTGCCGCATCTCCTCGACATCGACGGCGATCGCGCGAATGTCCGTGGGCCCCTGGGGAACTATCCGCTCGTCGAAGTTGCCCTGCGTGATGCGGCGACACGCCGCGGCGAGCGCGCCCAGCGGACGGGTGACCGAACTCCGCACCAGCATGGCCAGCACCATCGCCATGACGATGAAGGCGCCGACCATGGTGGCCAGCACTCGGTCCCGCCATTGGCGAATCGACGCCAGCCGAGCCGTGTCGGCGTCGCGCGCCTGTTCCAGGTGCCGGTTCTGTGTATCGAAGAGCGCACGCAGGTTGTCGAACTCTTTCTTGCCGTCCTCGTTGGTCCGGCTGTCGACGACGGCTGGATGTCCCACGACGACACTGGCGATCAACGGCTTGGCATAGGTGCTGCGCCAGGTACTCGCAGCCCGTTCGATCGCATCGAGATCGGCCATGAGGGCGTCGCGACCTCCCAGCAAGCTTCTGAGTTTCTGCGCCGCAGCGGTTTCGGCGCGCTGTCCGTCCTCATACGGCGCCAGGAACTGGCGGTCGGCGGCGCTCGCGTAGCCGCGGACCGCGGTTTCCTGATCACGCAGCCCCGCTTGCAACCGGTAGGCGGCCACACGCGCCGGCTGCAGGTGCTCGATCAGTTCGCTCGAAACGGTGTCTGTCCGGTTCATCAAGAGCGCACCGCCGACGGCACCGGAGAGCACCACCGCGCCCATCGCGGCCAGCACCAGGTTCTGCCAGCCCTGCACCGTCAGCTTCATCGAACCGAGCGCTCCACTCGAATGACGGCGATGTCGTCGGTGAGACCACCGAAGGGCTCGGCCCGCGCCTCCGTCTCGCTGATCAACGCCTTGACGAACTCGGCCCCGGGCAGGCGCGCGAGTGAGCGGGCCGTCGCCAGCAGTCCGTCCTCCCCGAGGCGTTCGCCCTCGCCGCCCGCGGGTCCCTCGAAGAGCCCGTCCGTCAGCAGCATCAATCCGTCGCCCGGCCGCAATCGCAACCGATTGACCGGCCATTCCGTGGCGCCGAGTCCCAAGGCCGGGCCGGCGACCGGTTCGAGCCAGTCGACGGTGCCCGCGCCGTGCATGAGCAGCCCGGGATGACCTGCCCGCACCACGTCGAACTCCCCGGTATCGGGGGTCAGCGCCACGCTCAGCAGCGTCGCGAAGGTGCCGCGGCTGGGCCGCTCGGTGGTCAGGATGCGGTCGAGCTGGCACATCCGCTGGTTGCCGCGCAGACCGGCGAAAGTCAGTGCGCGCCAGCCGATTCGCAGCGCGACCCCCAACGCGGCCTCGTCTGGCCCGTGGCCGGCCACATCGCCGATCATGACGTGCACCGTGCGGTCCGGTGTCTGCACCACGTCGTAGAAATCGCCACCGATCAGGGCATCCCGCCGGCTCGGCAGCGACTGTGTGACGATCTCGACGCCGGGATCGTCCAGAAGGAGCGGAGAGGGCAGCAGGCCCCGCTCCAGTCGGGCGTTCTCCTGTGCGCGCAGTCGGCTGGCATGCAGATCCACCGCGGTGACCTCGGCACGCTTGCGTTCGATCGCATAGAGCACCGCCCGGCGCAGCGTCTCCGGGTCCACACGGCCCTTCACCAGGTAGTCCTGTGCACCGGACGCCATGGCGGCAACACCGAAATGCTCGTCGTTCAGACCGGTGAGAACCACGATCGGCAAGCTCGGGGCCAACGCACCCAACCGATCGAGAGCGTCGACTCCGCCGGCATCGGGCAGGTGCAGGTCGAGCAGCACACAATCCGGACGCAGCGCTTCCAGCGCTGCCGCGGCCTGGGTCAGGGTGGACGCCCAGTGGAAGTCGATGTCGATCGCGGCGTCGGCGATGAGCTCCTCGACCAGGAGGGCGTCACCGCGGTCGTCTTCCACCAGCAGCAGCGACAGCGGCCGGTCCCCCGGGGGCTCCGCCTTGGCGGAATCGGAACGGTTCATCCGCGGCTCTGCCGGCATGGACAAGTGGTCACATCCTTCACCAAGCGGCCACCTACGTCGTGCTGACCATCGTGTTGCGCTGTGCTTACCGTCGCGGACGTTACCAGTTGGCCCCACACCGCTCCCGCCATTGACGCGCACCGCAGTCGCCGGGCACCGGGGCGCAGCCCTACTCCAACTTCTCCCGAAGCTGCGCCAGGGTTTTCGCCAGCAACCGCGAGACGTGCATCTGCGAGATGCCCACCTTGGCGGCGATCTGAGACTGCGTCATCGATTCGAAGAATCGCAGCACCAGCACCGTCCGCTCGCGTTCCGGCAGTTCGGCCAGCAGCGGCCGGAGCGCCTCGCGGTATTCGACCTTTTCCAAACCGGGATCGACGTCGCCCAGCGTCTCCGCCAGGGACGGGCGCTCCTCGCTCCCCGCGGCCCCGTCGATCGAGGTTGTCTTGTACGAACTGCCCGCCATCAGGCCATCGAGGACCTCGTCGCGATCGATGCCGAGCTCGGCGGCCAGCTCAGAAGCCGTGGGCGCGCGCCCGAGGCGTTGCGACATCTCGGCGCTGGCCGTGCCGATCTGCAGATGCAGCTCTTTCATGCGGCGCGGGACCTTCACCGACCAGCTGTTGTCGCGGAAGTGGCGACGCAGCTCTCCCATGATCGTCGGGACCGCGAATGAGGCGAAGTCCGAACCCATCTCGACGTCAAAACGCTTCACCGCGTTGATCAGGCCGATGCGCGCAACCTGCAGCAGATCATCGCGTGCTTCGCCCTTGCCCTCGAAGCGCCGCGCGATGTGGTCGGCCAACGGCAGACACCGCTCGATGATCGCGTCCCGCTGCTCGATGTAGTCAGCTGAGTCCTCGGTCGTCCCCTGGAGCTGACGGAACATCTCGAGAACGTCCGCATACTCCGCCGTCACCGCTGCAGACTCACTCGTCTCGAGGTCAACGAAACACCCAGCACCTGGGTGCCGTCGGTCGCCGGCTCGTCGGCGAAGGTCGACACGTCATCGGCCAGCGAGCTGAGCACGTGCCAGCTGAAACTGTCCGGCTTCACCACGGCGCTGCCGCGGCTGTCGTCGGCCACACACGTCGCCGAAGCACGAATCACCACAGCATCATTCGCCGGGTCGACGACGACCCGCAGGCTCGACCCGGGCACCGCGGCCCGGATGAGTCCGGTACAGGCCTCGTCGACCGCCAGCCGGATATCGGCGATGGCGTCCAGATCGAAATCCTCGAAGGCGGCGACCGCTGCCACGAGCGTCCGCAGGACGGCCAGGCTCTCCGGCGATGCCGCAACGATCAACTCAACAGACCGGTCACTGGTGCCCTGCCCCACTGCCTCAACCACCTATTTCCTCCAGCGTCCCTGTGCAGGCCACTCCACGTCGCACTCTGTGTACCCATTGTCCATGGCTGCTCAAACAAACATGCATCGCCCGCCGCCGCCCGCTGTCGGCGGCGGCAGTACCCGAAGGCGGGCTACGGTGTCAGCGCGCTTCGCCGTCTGTGCAGCCGTCCGATTCATCCTGTGCCGCAGGCTTTTTCGATCAGCTGCCGTACTTCGTCGCGAAGACGACCGCGTCGACGCACGGCCGGCTAGTACCAGTAGCGGCGGCCGGCGATCGGACGTCCGGTCGCCCCCAGCAGCCAAAAAACCGCGCCCACCACCAGCACGACCACGCCGGCCACCCACAGGGGGTAGATGTTGAAGATCAGCCCGAGAGCAAGCAGTACAGCTCCGACCAAAATCATGGTGCCTCTTTCCGTTGTGGGCAGCGCACGCACGTCGTCGTGACGCCCGCCCGGTCTGACCTTGCCGGTCAGCGGCAGTCCTTCCGTACCCACGGGCGTCAGCTGCCCAAACATTTCGGAATTTCTCCACGGAATGCCCTTTGGGGCACCCACATCCGTGTGGTGCAGATCGCAATTCTCGCCGTTTGACGTGCACCGGAGCTGGGAATTCTCGGCAGGCGTGGGGAACGGTTCTCCGTGCGATCATCCGATCCGTGAGCGGAAGGGTAGCCATGAGCGAGGACAAGAACACCGGTCCCGAGGAAGCCATCCGGGGCGTCGTGGAAGGCGTCAAGGGCAAGGCCAAGGAAGTCATCGGCACCGTCGCCGGACGTGACGACCTGGTCCGTGAAGGCCAGGCCCAGCAGGACAAGGCCGATGCGCAGCGCGACGCCGCGAAGAAGGAAGCCGAGGCGGACGCCGCACGCGCGGGCGCCAAGGCCGCTGAGGCGCGCGAGAAAGCCGAGCAGCAGAACTAGGCGCGGCTGAGACCGCAGCACAGTCAGCGGCCCAGTCCAGCGACATGCTGGACTGGGCCGCTCTGGTGTGCGCGGAATTCGCCCGGAAAGCCCTTGCATTGAAAGACCTTTCGTCAGCTCAAGGTCAGGGACACGCGTACACCCGCGCCGCGTCCGCTGAGTGTTTGCCATTCGAATGCAGCGGGTAACTGTGAAGTCAGCTGACGCACTCGCGCGTTGCCCGACTCGAAGGATTCAGGGATGACACTCGAACTGATGGCGGCGCCACGAAGTGCGGACGAGGCGGCCGGCATTGTCCAGCCGTTGTCCGACGAAACCGCCGCATCCGGCGTGACTGTGCACCTGCCGGTGTTGCTGGTGGGCCTGCGCTGGTTGTTCGACACCGAGCAGCCGGCCCGCGCGGTCCAGTGCCCCGCGGGCGACAGCCTGCCGTCGGTGGGCGGACGAGCGTTCCGCTTCATTCCCGCCGACCGCGACGGCCGGGCGGCCGTGGGCATCGCGGTGACCACCGGCATTGCCGGCGACGTGATCGGCGGTCACGAGGCGGCCGACTTCATCGATCTGCTCGAGGGCATGGGCGAAGAGGTACTGGCCATCAATTCCGTCGCGGCAGGCGCGTATTACGTGCTGACTCTGGCGCGACCCGCGCATCCGACGCTGCGGAGCGCGGTCGTCCGGTACCGCGCCCAGCACCGGGCCGACTCCACTGCCTCACCGTTCGGACCGGCGCACCACGGCGATGACGTCAGCCCTGTGAGCGCGACGGATCTGCAGCGGCAGCTGGCCGCGAGCGCCGCTGAGCAGGACAGCAAGCCATTGCTCGACGATGCCGCCGGCGTGCATTGGATGGACCGTTTCAGCTTCCGGACTACCGCCGAGTTCGCCGGCGGCGATCTGTGCCTGGCCGTGCAGACGTAGCCGGTCTGCCCGAGCCGAAGACCCGGCTGCTGTCAGCCCCGCGGCAACCGGACCACCTGCACAAAGAACTCGTCGATCTGGCGTACCGCGCTCAGAAACTGCTCGAGATCGACCGGTTTGGTCACATACGCGTTGGCATGCAGTTTGTAGCTGCGCAGGATGTCTTCCTGCGCTGACGATGTGGTGAGCACGACGATGGGGATGTCGCACAGTTCGACGTCCGACTTGACCTTCTCGAGCAACTGCCGGCCGTCGTATTTGGGCAGGTTCAAATCGAGCAGGATCAGGTCCGGTCGCGGCGCATCGGCGTACGCACCGCGCCGGTAAAGGAAGTCCAGGCCCTCCTCACCGTCGTGGGCGATGTGCAGAACGTTCTTGATCTTGTTGTCGGCGAAGGCTTCCCGGGTAATCAGCTGGTCACCGGGATCGTCCTCGATCAACAGAATGTCGATCGCCCTGCTGTCGCGCGGCACGGTCACGTGCACACCTTCCCCACCTATACGTAGATGACGTTCGATCCATCGTCCGGCCGCGCCGGGAATGGGAGTACACGGCGGGTTCGGCGTTTCCATCAGCGGCGCCGGCAGTCTCCTGCCATGACACACATCCCTACCCACGATCAGTTTACATTGTAAACGGCCGGGTTGGCAGCGGGCACCGTCAGACGCCCGCTCAGCGCCGCGGCAAGTTCGATTCGAGCCGGTCCAACAGCGCTTCGAGCGCTTCTTCGAACTCGGTTTCGCCGTAGTCTTCCGACAGCAGGGGTTGCAGCCGCTGCAGCTGCGGGTAATCCGACAGCTTGGCCCTCGGCCGGTCGGCTTCTTCGAGGATCGCCTCGGCGGGGCTCAATTGGGCGCCGCGAGCGGACACCTCCAGCAGCAGCTGACCCACCAGGAACGTGGTGTACGCCCGGTATGCCGCCACTGCCGCGACGTCATCGAACCCATAGGAAAGCAACGTATCGAGGAAGCTTTCCATCCAGCGCATGCTGCGCAGCGGCGGGCGCACCCACGGCGCCTCCGGCGCCTGTGTCGCCACCAGCGGAAAGAGTTCGGGATGCTGCAGCGCGATCTGACGCACTCCGTGAGCAAGGCGGATCAGATAGTCCTGCCAGCCGTCTTCCTGCCGGCGGGCCGCCAGCTGCTCGGCGTACAGGCGGTCGACGACATGGTCGACCACGCCGGTCAGCAGGTCTCCCCTGCCGTGGACATACCGGTACAGGGCCATCGCCTCCACACCACATGCCGCGCCCAACCGGCGCATGGTCAGCTTGTCCAGCCCATGCTGGTCGATGAACTCGATCGCGGTGTCCAGGATGAACTCTCGAGACAGCGCCGGGTGGCCATCGCGCACACCGTCACCGGGCACGGCGTCGGAGCCTCCCGCCGCAGTTGCGGGGATTCCGGAGTCATTGGCTCCCGACAAAGCGCCGACCTCCCAGTACTCGCTGATTCCGGGACCAACGCTAGCCGCAGTGGGCGACGAAATGGTGGAGCGTCACCGCGGGCAGCGTGCTTGTTTCAGGCAACAGTACGGAACACCGTCAGGGCACGGCTTTCCACCGTCACGGTGGCTTCCGCCTCCAGCGGCGCAGTCTCGGCGTCGACGGTGGCCAGACCACTGGCGGTGTCGAGTATCAGTCGCCACCTCGAACCGAATTGCGCTGGCGGCAGCGCGAATTCGATGGCGTCGTGGTGAGCGTTGAAGCACAGCACAAACGAGTCGTCGACGACCCGCTGCCCGCGCTCATCCAGGTCCGGTATGCCGTGTCCGTTGAGGTAGACCGCGACGGACTTGCCGAAGGCGGCGTTCCAATCATCGTCGGTCATCTCCGAACCGCTCGGCGTGAAGAAGGCGACGTCCGGAACGTCCTGCGCGCCCCGGGCGCGCACCGGCCGGCCGTTGAAGAAGCGTCGGCGCCGAAAAACCGGGTGCGCGGTGCGGATTGCGGCGATGCCGCCGAGGAAAGCGGTCAACTCGGTGTCGGCGGATTCCCAATCGATCCAGGTGATTTCGTTGTCCTGGCAGTAGCCGTTGTTGTTTCCCCCTTGTGTGCGCCCCAGTTCGTCGCCGTGCGAAATCATGGGCACGCCCTGGCTCAGCAAGGTGGTGGCCAGAAAATTGCGCTGCTGGCGTCGACGCAGCGCCTCGATGTCGGGATCGTCGGTCGGACCTTCCACACCGCAGTTCCAGGACCGGTTGTTCGATTCGCCGTCGGAGTTGTTGTCACCGTTGGCCTCGTTGTGTTTCTCGTTGTAGGACACCAGGTCCCGCAGCGTGAATCCGTCATGGGCGGTCACGAAATTGATCGAGGCGACCGGCCGGCGCGAGGTGTGCTCGTAGAGGTCCGCCGATCCGGTGAGCCGTGACGCGAACTCGCCGAGCGTGGATTCCTCACCGCGCCAGAAGTCACGCACGGCATCGCGGTACTTACCGTTCCATTCCGTCCACTGCGGCGGGAAGTTTCCGACCTGGTAACCACCGGGCCCGACATCCCACGGCTCGGCGATCAGCTTGACCTGGCTGATGACCGGATCCTGCTGGACCATCTCGAAGAACGTCGAGAGCCGGTCCACGTCGTAGAACTCGCGCGCCAGCGTCGACGCCAGATCGAAACGGAAACCGTCGACATGCATCTCGGTCACCCAGTACCGCAACGAATCCATGATGAGCTGCAGCGCATGCGGGTGACCGGCATTGAGACTGTTGCCCGTGCCGGTGTAGTCCATGTAGAACTTCTGGTCCCCATCGACCAGCCGGTAGTAGGCGGCGTTGTCGATGCCCCGGAAGGACAGCGTCGGGCCCAGATGGTTGCCTTCCGCGGTGTGGTTGTAGACCACATCGAGGATCACCTCGATGTCGGCCTGGTGCAGGTCGCGCACCATGGCCTTGAACTCTTGAACCTGGCCCCCGGGCGTCACTCCTGACGTGTATTTGGGGTCCGGCGCGAAGAACCCGATGGTGTTGTACCCCCAGTAATTCGACAGCCCTTTGTCGATCAGCACGGAGTCGTTGGCGAAGTGGTGCACCGGCATCAACTCGACGGCCGTGACACCGAAGCTCTTCAGATGGTCGATGATCGCCGGATGCGCGACGCCCGCGTAGGTGCCGCGATCACGCTCGGGAACGTCGGGGTGAAGCTGCGTCAGCCCCTTCACGTGGGTTTCGTAGATCACCGAATCGGCGTACGCGCGCTGCGGCGGCCGGTCGTTGCCCCAGTCGAAGTACGGGTTGATCACCACTGACTTGGGCATGCGGGCGGCCGAATCATCGTCATTGCGGCTGTCTTCGTCACCGAAGTTGTACCCGAAGAGACTTTGGTCCCAACGGAATTCGCCGTCGATCGCCTTGGCGTAGGGATCGATCAACAGCTTGTTCGGGTTGCAGCGCTGTCCCGCCGCAGGATCGTACGGCCCGTGGACGCGATAGCCGTAGTGCTGTCCGGGCACGACATCGGGGAGGAATCCGTGCCAGATGAAGCCGTCGACTTCCGGCAGCACCACCCGCGTTTCGGTGCCGTCGTCGGCGAACAGGCAGAGCTCGACCCGCTCTGCGGCCTCACTGAAGACGGCGAAGTTCGTTCCGACACCGTCATACGTCGCTCCGAGCGGGTACGCCTTGCCCGGCCATACCTCGGTGCGGCGGTTGTCCTCCGAGTCGGCGGACGTTGTCATGTGCTCTCCTCGAGCGCCAGTACTGGGGTGGGAGGAATAGCCCGCATCAGCGCCATCCAATCATCGCGACGGTCGGAATGCACGGTTGGTTTGGCCGGGTGTCGGCATGGGTACCTGAAAGCCGCCGGTGTTGACGAAGACGTCAACACCCCGAGCGAGGAGCGCAGCACATGATCATCTTGGGCATTATCTTGCTAATCCTGGGCTACGCCCTGGCAGTACCGATTCTGGAGACCATCGGTGCAATCCTGGTCGTGATCGGTGCGGTCCTGTGGATCCTGGGCGCCGTCGGGCGGCCGGTCGCAGGACGCAAGGTGTGGTTCTAGCCGGCGCGGTAACCGTTCCTGCGCACCGCGGGCCCTGTGGTGACGAGCGCCCGGCCGTGCGGTGACCGCGAACCACCCGACGAGGCGAACCAGGTAGAGAAGACGGGTGAGGCCGGTCAGCCGGCGCACCACGACATGGTGGCGCAGCCGCACGGCACAGATGAGGAACCGATCGCCGCGGCAGAAGCTGTCGCCGCGGAGATGAAAACCGATGCGCGTCCCCATGGCGAATTGGGGCGGCGGTTCGATCGGCACTCACCCTTCTTCGTCGGGATGACGGCGGCCGCAGGCGTTGCCGTGACGTACGGCGCCGTGCACATGCTGGTCGCCGCGCAGTCGGTGCTGGTGCTGATCGGAGTGGCGTTCTTCCTGGCGCTGGGGTTGGAACCCGCCGTCTCGTGGTTCGTCAACCACCATCTGCCGCGTTGGCTCGCCACCACAGCCGTTTTCATCATCTTTCTTGCGCTGATGGCCGCCTTCGTGGCAGCGGCGATTCCGCCGCTGTCGCAGCAAGCCACCCAGCTTATCCATCAGGCGCCGCACTACATTCAGCAAGCGCAGAGCCACTCGTCCACGATCGGAAAACTCAACGACCGCTTCCATATTCAGCAGCGGATCACCGACACGATGAATGGTTCGGGCGGGTCGATACTCAACGAGATCGTCACTGCCAGTTCGGCGGTGTTCGCCGCACTGGCCGATGTGCTCATCGTCATCGTGCTCACCGTGTACTTCCTGATCGACTTCCCGCGCATCCGCGCCACCCTGTATCGCCTTGTCCCCCAGACCCGTCGGCCGCGCGCGATCCTCATCGGCGACGACGTCTTCGCCAAGGTCGGCGCCTACGTCCTGGGCAACGTGGCGATATCGGCGATCGCCGCAGTCGCCACCGCGGTGTGGCTGACCGCGTTCGACGTGCCCTATCCGCTACTGCTCGGCATCTTCGTCGGACTCTTCGATCTGGTGCCGGTCGTCGGCTCCACCATCGCCGGAGTCGTGGTGGCGGCGGTGGCCCTGACGGTCTCGCTACCCGTATGTGTTTCCACCGCAGTCTTTTTCATCGTATTCAGAGCTCTCGAGGACTATCTGCTTGTCCCCCGCATCATCGGACACGCGGTCAAGGTGCCCGCATTGGTCACCGTCGTGGCGGTTCTCATCGGCGGCGCTCTGCTCGGCATCGTCGGGGCATTGGTGGCCATTCCGGTCGCAGCTGCCGTGCAGCTGATCACCCGCGAGGTGCTGTTCCCGCGGCTCGATGGCACCTGAGCACCAGCTGCCCCTCACACCGAACAGCCAATGTCCGGCAGGTCACAACACCACGGTGTTTCGAGTCGAGGCAGATCGGAAATCCTGCAACCAGGGCGCGGCACAGCGATACCGCTCCTGAGGAATCCATCCATGACTACCGGAAGGGCAGACATGAGCGAGAAGCAGAACACCGGACCCGAAGAAGCCGTGCGTGGCGTCGTGGAAGGTGTGAAGGGTAAGGCCAAGGAAGTCATCGGCACCGTGACGGGCCGCGACGACGTCGTGCGTGAGGGCCAGGCCCAGCAGGACAAGGCCGATGCGCAGCGCGACGCCGCGAAGAAGGAAGCCGAGGCGGACGCCGCGCGGGCGGGCGCCAAGAGCGCCGAGCAGCGACAGGAAGCTGAGCAGCGCCGCTGACTCACAGATCGGCCCAGCCGGGGTTCGCCCCGGCTGGGCCGATTGCTGTGCGCAGCCCGTCGCCGGCCCCGGCATCACACCGAATGGAATGCGCGTTCGGACTTCGGTAGCCCGCTGCCACCTTCGGCACCAGCGACCACTTGGGCCAGGATCGACAACGCGATGTGGGGCCCCGCGCGACCGCCGAGATCCAGCCCGATCGGCGCCTGCAGACGGTGTAGGTCATGGGCGAGAAGTCCCCGCGCCGACAGCTCACGTCGAGTGTTCGCCGAGCGAGCGCTCGAGCCGAGAGCGCCGACGAACGACGGCTGCAGACCGCCGGTCCATCGCCGCGAATCAAGGGCCTCGAGTAGCAGCGGCACGGTGAAGCGATCATCATGGGTCAGATCGACGATTGCCGTCTTCGCGGCGATGCGCCCCGCTTCCCGCTCGCGCCGCAGATAGCGATCGGGCCGATCAATGACGAGTTCCACCGGGCCCGAGAACCGGTCGGGACGCAGGAATGCCGACCGTGGATCACAAGCCACAACCGCGAATCCCATACGGGCGGCCAGCGCCGCGAGCTCGACGGCGATCTCGCTGGTGCCGAAAATCACCATGCGGGGCGGTGCTTCGTAACGCGTGCAGAACTCGGGCGCATCACCGGCCTGGGCCAACGAAATGTGCCCGGTTTGCAAGTTCAAGAACGTGGCTGCCGGCTGACCGGCTTCCAGTGCCGAGAGCAGGGCCGGCAGTTCCGGAAAGTGCCGCGGTGTCACCGGATGCATGGCCACCCGCACCGCGCCACCGCAGGGCCCCCGCGGCGCAAACGGGTCACCGCTCAGCCGGTCTGCTTCGTATTCGACGGTCCGGCAACCGATTCCCTCCACAAAACCGGCAGGTTCTGCGAAGATTCGCTGGGCCCGCTCGAACAGGTCCGCCTCGACGCAGCCCGATGACACGCTGCCGGCCATCGCCGCGTTCCGGTCGAAGGCCATCATCGACCCGAGTGGGTACGGAGATCGGTCGTAGGTGTCGAGGACCGTGACCGCGAGAACCGGCTCACCGTGGTGGTATCGCCGCGCAATCCATTGCAGCACAGCCTTATTCTTCATCGATGTCCTCCCCGCCCGCCAGATCGGAGCATTCGACCCGGAGCAGATCGGGATGTGCCGTCAGGAATGGGCCGGCGCCGGTGTCACCAGAGACGTTCTGCAGCAGGTCATCGAGCCGATGACCATCGGCGGCGGTCACTTTCGGCTTTCCGTAGCGCTGCCCGCTGCCTGCCGCCAGGACTATGCCAAGGGTCGTGGTGCTCATGGTGGTACTCGGTGAGGCATGTTACTCAGACGATGTCGCAACGCGCCCGGCCTCCGGCCTCATCGCCAGGTCGACGCGTAGGTCGAGCCCCAGGTGCCGGCCATCTGATGACACAGGAGGCGGACGGTGCGATGCTCTTACCGCCTCAAGTGACAGCGAGCGCGCGACGACGCGCAAAGGCAGGGTGAGAGTGACAGGCGATGGAGCAATCGGCCGGCCGGTGAGCCGGGTCGAGGGACGCGACAAGGTGACCGGCGGCGCGCGCTACACGGCCGATACCGCAGTGCCTGGCGTGCAGTACGCGGTGCTGGTGCAGTCCACCGTGTCGCACGGTCGCATCATCGCCGACTCTTTGGCGGCCGCCGCGACGCGAGCCCAATCCGCACCGGGAGTGACCTGTGTCCTCACGCCCTTGAATTGCCCTACTCTGCAGCATCTTCCAGTCGATCTGACGTGGGATCTGCCGCTGGAACGGCGGCCACCGCTGTCGGATCTGACGGTCCAACACAGAGGCCAGCACGTGGCTCTGGTGGTCGCCGACACCCTGGAGAACGCGCAGTTCGCCGCGTCGTTGATAGACGTGAGCTACGAGGAACTGCCCGCGCTCCTGACGGCGCACGATGTGCTCGCGGCACGAGACCTGCCGGCCAGCGATGACGGGGTCGTGCGCAGCGGCACCTACCGACCCGATCATTTCGTCAAACTCGAGGACGAGAAGCTCCAGGACCACCGCGGCCCGGCCGATGAGCCGGCCGACGGCATCAAGATCGCTTCGCGCTACACCACGCCCGAGAATGCCCACTACGCCATCGAGCTGGCCGCCACGATCGCGAGCTGGGACGGTGATCTGCTGACGGTGCACGACACGACGCGGTGGATCGCCGGCGAACGCCTCGCTCTGGCAGCCTATTTGGGCATCCCAGTCGACAACGTGCGGATCATCGCCCCGCTGGTCGGTGGAGCGTTCGGTTCCAAGAGTTTCTTGTGGATGCATGTCGTGCTGTGCGCGTTGGCTGCGCGAGTGACCGGACAACCGGTCAAGATGGTCCTCAGCCGCGCCCAGATGTTCACCTCGACCGGACACCGTCCGCCAACCGAGCAGCAGGTGCGGCTGGTCGGCGATGCTCACACCCGACTGACCAGCATCGAGCACCACACGCTCACCGAGACGTCGACAATCGCGCACTTCTGCGAACCGGCCGGCATCAGCACACGGTTCCTCTACCGATCACCCCGAATGGTCGTCTCGCACACGGTCGCTCGGGTACATTCCCCCACTCCATGTTTCATGCGCGGCCCCGGCGAAGCACCTGGACTGTTCGCTCTGGAGGTCGCCATGGACGAGCTGGCCCACGAGCTCGACGTCGACCCGCTGCAGCTGCGCATCACCAACTATGCCGGGGACGATCAAGCCAGCGGACGCCCGTGGTCCGACGAGAATCTGCTGCGGTGTTACCGGGAGGGAGCCGATCGTTTCGGTTGGTCGCACCGACCGCCCGAACCACGGTCGCAGCGCCGCGACGATGTGCTCGTCGGCTGGGGTATGGCGACCGCGACTTATCCGGGGCGCCGCATGCCCGCCGGCTGTCATGTGCGGACCACGCGCGACGGAATTGTCGAATTCTCCTCAGCCACACACGAAGTCGGGACCGGGGTGCGGACCGTCATGACGCAGATCGCCGCGGATTCCGCGGGATTGCTGCTGCCGCAGGTGGCCTTCTTCTCGGGTGATTCCGCCTTCCCGAGCGCCCCGTACAGCGGAGCATCACAAACCACCGCGGCCGTCGGCTCGGCGGTCTACGAGGCCGGTCGGGAATGGAAACGCCGGCTGCTCGAACTTCTCGTCGCCGACGAGCATGCGCCATACGCCGGATGCGACCCGCACACGCTGGATATCCGCGACGGCGAGGTCATCAGCACCGATCCGGAGCTCCCGGTGACCGCGGTCATCCCACTGCTTGCGGCATCCGACAATGCATTTCACGAGCGACTCACCTTCACCAGCACCAGCGACGGGGCGCCGGAAGGCGGGCCCGTCTCGCAATCGTTCGGCGCCCACTTCTGCGAGGTGGAAGTAGATGAGAGCATCGGGCGAGCCACCGTCACCCGGTGGGTCGCGGTCATGGACTGCGGACGCGTCATCAACCCGAAGCTGGCGCGCAGCCAGGTCATCGGCGGCATCACGTTCGGTCTCGGCATGGCGCTACTGGAACAGGTGCCCTACGACCCCGGTACTGGCCACGCCCTCGGCGAGTACTACGTGCCCACTCACGCCGACATCCCGAGGTTCGACATCGCCTTCATCGACAGCGCCGACGACCACCTGAACGCGTTCGGCGCCCGCGGCATCGGCGAAATCGGAGTCTGCGGCGTGGCCGCGGCGATCGCCAATGCCGTCTTCCACGCCACCGGTCGCCGGGTACGCGACCTACCGATCACCATCGAGAATCTGTTGCCCGCGTTCGGCGCAGCGTCCCCGAGGGAATCCATATGAGTGACCACACCATCGAGCTGATCATCAACGGCACTGCCGTCACGGTGGTGGCCGACGTCCGCACCACGCTGCTGGACCTGCTGCGTGAACGCCTGCAACTCACCGGTACGAAGAAAGGCTGCGACCACGGACTGTGCGGCGCCTGCACGGTTTCGGTCGACGATGCGCGCGTCCTGAGCTGCCTCACGCTGGCCGTGACGATCGAGGGCGCCACCGTCGTGACCGTCGAAGGCATCGCCCAAGACAGCCGACTGCACCCGTTGCAAGAAGCGTTCATCGAACACGACGGATTCCAATGCGGTTACTGCACGCCCGGCCAGATCTGTTCGGCACGAGCGATGCTCGCAGAACACGCGCGCGGGGATCTGTCTGCCGCAACTTTCGACGGCCCGTTCACCGACGTCGCGAACGGACCGGAGACCTTGTCCACCAATGAAATCCGCGAGCGCATGGCAGGCAACATCTGCCGTTGCGGCGCCTACCCGAACATCGTCGACGCGATCGCGTCCTGTCTGCCCGAGCACCGCCCATGAAGACCTTCGACTTCCACCGCGCCCGCGATGTCGATGACGCCCTCGATCTTGCCGCCCGCACCGGTGCCACCTACTACGCGGGCGGCACAAACCTGCTCGACCTGATGAAGCTCGGCGTCGCGGCGCCGACGGCTGTGGTCGACGTCAGCCGGCTCGGCCTGGATCAGATCACTGCAACCGATGACGGCGGCATCATGATCGGTTCCGGCGTCACCAACAGCGCGATCGCCAACCACGATCTGGTCCGGACACAGTATCCCGTGCTGTCGCAGGCGATCTTGTCCGGAGCGACAACCCAGCTCCGGAACATGGCCACCGCCGGCGGCAACCTGCTGCAACGGACTCGTTGTCCGTACTTCATGGACGCCGAGTTCCCGGCGTGCAACAAACGCCGTCCCGGTTCCGGCTGCGGTGCGCTGCAAGGTTTCAACCGTGAGCACGCACTGTTCGGGACCAGTCAGTCCTGCGTTGCGGTGCACCCGTCCGACATGGCGGTGGCGCTGTCGATGCTCGATGCCGTGGTGCACGTCCGGGCGACCACCGGTTCGCGCAGCATCTCGCTGTCCGATTTCTTCCGGCTTCCCGGGGACGAACCCGACCGCGACAACGCCCTGCTACCCGGCGAACTGATCGTCGGTATCCACCTGCCGCCGTCGGAATACGCCCGTCGCAGTTGGTATCTCAAGGTCCGTGACCGGCACAGCTACGCCTTCGCCCTGGTGTCCGTTGCAGTTGGACTGACACTCGACGACGGTATCGTCACTTCAGCGGCCATCTCACTCGGCGGCGTCGCCGCCAAACCGTGGCGCGTACCCGCAGCCGAATCCGCGTTGATCGGTAATGCCCCCGACGACAAGGCTTTTCGAGATGCCGCAGAGATCGCGCTGCGCGACGCTGCTGCGCTGGGCCAGAACCAGTTCAAGATCGACCTCGGGAAGCACAGCGTCCTGCGGGCACTGCACAAGGCCAGTACGCGGTGACGCCGTCCGACGTCACTCGACAAGCTTGCTCAAGCAGTACACCCGCTTCGGGGACGTGAAGACCATCGCCTTCGCCGCAGTGGCGCAGGCCGATTCATCGGTGCTGTCATCGACGCGCTGGGCCACCTTGAACACCCCCGTGTGCGAGTTGGCGATCGCCGGAGCCTGTGCGCATTCGATGTTCCTGACGCTCTTGCCGGTGAGATCCAGCGCGTAGCAGTCACCCTCATGCAGGTTCAGGGCGAAGCACAGGCTCGCAGCCTTGGGATCGTCCTGATTGCTGGTGGCGTAGAAGTACGGGCCCTCCGACGGCGCCTTGCCGTCCGGGCACAGTCCCTTCGAGGTCTCGCCCGCCAATTCGTAGACGGCGTCGGAGGATTCGCAGCTGGTCGAGGTGAAATTGAACTTCTCGTAGTCCGAGGTCGTGACGCACTGCCCCGATTTGAGGTGGGAACCGAAGACCGTCGTGGTCTGTAGTCCCTTGCGGGCCATGTTGCCGATGCCGCCGAGTACGACCAGCACCACCACCGCGCCCACGATCCACATCCACGGCTTGATGCCTGACTTGCGCGGCGGCGGCGCATATCCAGGGAACGGGTTCGGGGCACCGTAGTTGGCCTGCGGCTGGCCGGCCCAGGGTTGCGGATTCGGCGCCGGCCAACCCGGCTGGGGTTGCCACGCCTGCTGCCCCGGCGCGGGCGGGATCGGTTGGCCCGGTGGGTTTCCCGGCGGTCCGTGCGGCGTCGGGTCCCATGGGCCTTGCTGCGGTGGCGGTTGCGTCATGGGCTGGTCAGTTCGGGGCAGACGTGCACAAGATGCCGTGCGCAGCTTTCGCCAGCGCGCCGGTGGGACCCGCATCGGCGCCGTACTGCCCGGCCAGCGCGCCGACGACGTCGGGCCGCGACTGGCCACTGAACGCCATCTGACACGCCTGCAGCCCGGCCTGCATGATCGCGTCGTCATCGCCCGGGAAGCCCGCGTTGCGGGCCTGGTTGATGAACCGCTGCTGTTCCGGCGTGAACGGCAGCGGCCACGCCGACGCAGGTCCAGCGGCGGCGACGGACAACGCGGAGACTGCGGCAACCACGCCGGCAGTCAGACGGATCTTCATCGACATCTCTCCCCCAAAGTGTCTGGACCCGCGGGGTCGCGGGACCTCAACACGACTCAGCCTAATCGCCCCAGACCGGTTCACGGGACCGATCTTCTGAGGGGCGTCCCCGCACCCGCCTGCGCAGTCACGATCTATCTGCCGAGGCCTTGTTCCGCAATGTCATACACGATGAGCGCGGATGAGAACTGCACGCTGACGGTTGGATCGGCCAGGTCCACTGCACACAGCGACTCGATGCGCCGTAGGCGCTGGGCAACCGTATTGGGATGAATCAACAGTTTTTCTGCGGTCGCGGTGCGGTCCAGTTTGCAGGCGAAGTGGGTTCGCAGCGTGGCAACGAGGTCGGTGCGGTGTTTGGCGTCGTAGTCGACGATCGGCGCCAGCGTCCGGTTGGCGAAAGCTGTCAGCTTGGCCGGGTCGTCGAGCTGCAGGAGCAATCCGACGATGCCGAGATCGTCAAGGCTCACAACGGAACCGGTGCGACCCGAACGCACGGAGATCTCGAGCGCACTCCTGGCGACCCGGTAGGCGTCGCCGTAATCGGATCCGTAAACGGGCGACACCGCGACTGTCGCGGAAATGTTCGGCGCGATCCTGGACAACTCCCGCTGAATGATGGCACCCGGGGACTCGTCGCCCTCACGTGGCCAGAGAGCGACCAGCGTTCCGCCATGCATCGCGACCAGCGGGCGCGGCTGACGCCCCGATGCCAGCTCGGTGACAGCGGAGAGCGCACGTTGCCACGCCCGGCGGGTGGCCGACTCGCTGGGGCCGGCGAGGGTGGCGACGACGGCGACGTGGGCGACGGACAGATCGTGGCCCAAGCGTCGCGCACGTTCCCGAATCTGGTCCGACGGCTGACCGCTGCCGGTCAGCACATCGGTCAGCAGTTCGCCACGCACCCGTCGTTCGACCTCGGCGGCGGTCTGCATCCGCAGCAACTCCACCGAGATGACGATGGAGGCGTGCTCTACCGCCCGAATCTGTAGGGGGTCAAGTGAATCCGGGACTCCGGGGAACCAGATGCGGGCTGCGACCTCGCTGCCCAGACGCACCCGTGCGACGAGCCAGCCAGTCGAAGCACCCTGATCGTCGACGGCCTCGCCGACCGTCGACGAGTCTGCTGCGGACTCGGCATCCGTCGTCGCGGTCCGGACTGCGACGGCCGGGTAATCGATGCCGTCGGCTGAGCGCGCGAGCTCGGTCTGGCGGGCGTCGTCGATGAGCACGGGCCGGCCGATCAGGTCGCTCAACGCCGCGGCAATCCCGCTGACGCCTCCCGACCGCAAGGTCACTGCGAGCAACCGTTCGTGGATCTGTTCCGAACGCGCGAGCGCATCGCGTTGCTCCCGTAGCGATTTGGTCAGAGTGCGCAATTCATCGAGCCGGCGCGCCGAAGTCACCGCGATGGCGGCATGGTTGGCGAGCAAGGTCAGCCGCTCGATCTCGTAGCGGGTGAAGGTGTGCACCGAGGCGTAGTAGCCGTTGAGTGTTCCCAGCACCTCGGTGCCGGCAATGAGCGGTACGGCGACGATCGCCCGATAGCCCTGCTCTTGTGCCACACCGGCCCAGAGGGCGAATCGGGGTTCAATCCGCACGTCGCGGATAGCCACCGGTTCTCCACTGTGGAAAGCGCGACTCGACGGCGAGGTGCTGTCCAGCCGGATGGGGCGGTCGGAGTTCACCCGTCCGACGTACTCATCCGACAATCCGCTCCAGCCCCGCACGAGCAGTTGCTCGCCGGCGTCGTCGGGGATGAGCACGCCGCAGAAGTCGAAGCCCAGCAGCGTCCGCGCGGTATCGGCGACCAGGCAGAGCACCTCGGCCAGATCGGTCTCAGCACCGGCAAGGGCACTGAGGGTGCGCAACGCTGCCAGCCACGTGACCAGTTCCGCCCCCGGCCGTTCGCGGCCCGTCGACGTCGTCATCCGATCAGTGTGCATCACGAGGAGATGTAGCCACACACATATTCAGCCGAATAATATGTCTTGCACGACATTGAACGCAGTTGGCGTTGTGATGAGACTCATTGGCATGACCCAAGTCTCACCGGCCCCCACCGTGGTCACGGATGCGCCCCTCACCCCTGTCCGCCACATCCTCAGCCCCGCCACCGGCGCAGTGATCGCCACCGTCCCGGAGCAGGGGGCGCGTGAGGTCGATGCCGCGGTGGCCAAGGCCCGCGCGGCATTCGAGGACGGGCCGTGGCCGACCATGGTCCGGAGCGAGCGCGCCAAGCTGCTGCTGCGCATCGCCGACGTCATCGAATCCGCCGCCGAGAAGCTCTACACCCTCGAGGCCCAGAACAACGGGCGGCCGATCACCGAAACCCGGGCCCAGCTGTCTCGCGTGCCGGAATGGTTCCGGTACAACGCCGGGCTGCTGGCCGCGCAACGCCAAGCCGTGCTGCCGGGCGACGGGCCCTACCTCACCTATCAGCAGCGGCTACCGCTCGGCGTGTGCGGCATCATCACGCCGTTCAACCATCCGATGCTCATTCTGGCGCGGAGCCTGTCGGCCGCCCTCGCCAATGGAAACACCGTGGTGGTCAAGCCATCTGAGCTGACACCGCTGACGACGCTGGCCCTCGCCGAGATCGTCACCGACGCCGGGCTACCCGACGGCGTGCTCAATGTGATCACGGGCGCGCGCGAGGCGGGCGAGCGTCTCACCGGCCATCCCGACATCGCCAAGATCACTCTCACCGGCGGCACCGAGGCCGGGCGATCAGCAGCCGTCGCGACGGCGTCACGCTTCGCGCGAATCACCGCCGAGCTGGGCGGCAAGACGCCGGTGCTGCTGTTCGACGACGTCGACCCGCAGATCGCCGCCGAGGGTGCAGCCTTCAGCGCGTTCGTCGCGGCCGGCCAGTCGTGTGTCGCAGGGTCGCGATTCCTGGTGCAACGGGGCATCTACGACGAGTTCGTCGCCGCCCTCACTGCGCGCGCCCGGGCCATTCGCGTCGGAGACCCCGCCCTGCCGGACACCCAGATGGGACCGCTCATCAGCGACCGGCAGCGCGACAAGGTCACGGCGCTGATCCGGACCGGCCTCGACCAGGGCGCGACCCTCGCCGCCGGTGGCCAAATACCCTCCCTGCCAAGCCCTTTCGACGGCGGCTTCTACGTCGAACCCACCGTGTTGTCCGACGCCACCATGGACATGACGGTCGCCCGGGAAGAAATCTTCGGGCCGGTCGCCGTGGTCATCCCGTTCGACGGCGAGCACGACGGCGTGCAGATGGCCAACGACAACCCGTACGGCCTCGGTGCCGGAGTGTGGACCACCGATGTGAGCCGCGCCCACCGCGTGGCGGCGCGCATCAACGCGGGCATGGTCTGGGTCAACGACCACCACCGCCTGGAACCGTCCCTCCCCTGGGGCGGCATCAAGGAATCCGGTTCCGGAAAAGACGCCGGCACAGAGTCGTTCGACGACTTCTCCTGGGTCAAGACGATCGTGGTGCGCACCGCTGCCGAGCCCGTCGACTGGTACGGCGGGCAGCCCCAGCGCCGCCTCAACTGACCCACTTCCGACGGCCCGAAAGGCACACCCATGTCCGCAGCACGCTGGCATCACGACATCACCCGAACGCAATGGCTGGTCCTGGCGGGCACCACGCTGGGCTGGGGCCTGGATGGCTTCGCCGGTAGCCTCTATGTCCTCGTCCTCGGCCCCGCCATGAACGAGCTGCTCCCGAACAGCGGCATCGATACCGATGCCGCGGCCATCGGGTTCTACGGCGGCCTGACCGTCGCGCTCTTCCTCATCGGATGGGCGACCGGCGGAATACTTTTCGGCATACTCGCCGACTATTTCGGCCGTACCCGGGTGTTGTCGGCGGGCATCCTCACCTACGCGGCGTTCAGCGCGCTCGCCTTCTTCGCCGACACGTGGTGGCAGCTGGGCGTCCTGCGATTCATCGCAGGCCTCGGATCAGGTGTCGAGGCACCGGTGGGTGCCGCTCTGATCGCCGAGACCTGGCGCAACCGATTCCGGGCCCGCGCCGGCGGCGTGATGATGGCCGGATACGCCGGTGGCTTCTTCATGGCGGCCGCCGCCTATGCACTGCTGGGTGACCACGGCTGGCGCGCCATGATGCTGCTCGCCGGCATCCCGGCCCTGGTGGTGTGGTTCATCCGCCGCTACGTACCCGAGCCACCCGAGATCGGCGCCCACTTGCAAGCACGTCGGGAGCGGAAAGCACTGGGCCACAATCACGTCCACGATCGATTCGTGCTGCGACGCCTGTTCAGCCCGCCACTGCTGCACCCCATGCTGGTCTGCACCGCACTGGCCACCGGAGCGCTGATCGCGTTCTGGAGCGTGTCGACGTGGTACCCGCAGATCATCCGGCAGGCGACCAAGGCCGAAGGCCTCCCTTCCGGCGTGGCCGATCACCGGGTCGCGGTGGCCGCGATGCTGTTCAACGCCGGCGGCATAATCGGCTACGCCGCATGGGGTTTCGTCGCCGACGCGATCGGACGCCGGAACGCCTTCGCGATCAGCTTCACGGTCTCGGCCGCCACCATCGCGTGGACGTTTCCGTTCGACCGCAGTCACACCGAGCTGCTCATCGCGATGCCGCTGCTGGGCTTCGGCTTGTTCGGCGCCCTGTCGGGCACCTTCATCTATGGTCCGGAACTCTTCCCGCCCAGTGTGCGTGCCACCGCGCTGGCCGTGTGCAACAGCGTCGGCCGTTACGTCACCGCGCTCGGGCCTCTCACGGCCGGGGTGATCGCCTCGTCGTGGTTCGACGGCAACCTCGGCGTCGCCACCGCCTCGGTGTCGGCGGTAGGCCTGATCGCCGTCATCGGCCTGGCCTTCGCCCGCGAAACCCGCGGGGAACCCATGCCCGTCGACCACCCCACCACCCACACCACCCGGCTCAGCGAAAAGAGCGCATCATGACCGAATACTCCACTGCTTCGGCGATCGTCGTCGGCGGATCCATCGGTGGCCTCACCACCGCACTGTTGCTGCGCGACTTGGGATTCCATGTCGACGTCTTCGAACGCACCCCCACTCCCCTCGACGGGCGGGGCAGCGGCATCGTCCTGCAGCCGGACACCGTGCGCTGGTTCACCGAACGCAGCCGGCAGCACATGGCCGATCTGCACACCGCCACCTCCTACGTGCAATACCTCGACCCCAACGGCGCCACCGTGCACCGGGAGCCCGCCCGCTGGACCTACACCTCGTGGGGCACCTTTTACCGGGCACTGCTCGCCGACTTCGGTACCGAGCACTACCACTACGGCGAATTCGCCTGTGGTTTCAGTCAGGACGAGCACACCGCCACGGTGCGGTTCGTCAGCGGCAAGACTGCCAATGCCGACCTCGTCGTCTTCGCCGACGGCATCACCTCACCGGCTCGCGAGCATTTCGATCCCGGTGCCGCACTCACCTACTCCGGCTACGTGGGCTGGCGCGGAACCGTCCCCCTGTCCGAGCTGACAGCCTCCACTCGTGAGGTACTCGGCGACGCCATCACGTACACCGTGATCCCGAATTCGCACATCACGATGTACCCGATTCCGGGTGAACAGAGCCTCGACGAGGCCGACCGGTTGATGAACTACGTCTGGTACCGCAATGTGCCGGCGGGCCCAGAACTCAGCGAATTGCTCATCGACAAAAGAGGATTCAGCGGATCGGTATCGGTCCACCCAGGCCAGGTGCAGGACCGCTTCGTCGACGAACTGCGCACGGCGGCAGCGGCGCAACTCGCGCCCGTGGTGGCCGAAGTGGTCGTCAAGACGCCGCAGCCCTACCTGCAGGTGCTGTCGGACGTGCGGTCCTCGCGGATGGCTCTGGGCCGGGCGGCGTTGATCGGCGATGCCGCGTGCGCCTCGCGGCCACATGCGGCCGCCGGAACCGCCAAGGCCGCCGCCGACGCCTGGGCGCTGGCCGATGCGCTGTCCACCTCGGCCGGAGACATCGTGGCAGCCCTGGCCAAATGGGAACCGGCGCAGCTACAGCTGAGCGACAGCCTACTGCGCCGCGTGGTGGACATGGGCGAACGCTCGCAGTTCCGCAACAGCTGGACACCTGGAGACCCAGACCTGCGATTCGGCCTCTACGGCCCCGGACGCTAAAGCTCTTCACGACGAAAGGAATTCGAAAATGACCGACAACAACTATCTGACCGACCTACCGCTCGCCGGTGAGCTGGTGGCCACCGACTTCGAGAGCTGGCCGGGCTGGCTCAAGACCGAGTTCGCCGAGCACGCCTTCGACGGAAACGTCGGATCCCGCTTGCTGAGCGAGGACTCTCGGGTCCGAGTGTGGGAGATCCGGTTGGCGCCAGGTGAGCGCTGGCACGCCCACCGGCATGTGCTGGACTACTTCTGGACGGCGATCAACGCAGGCAGCAGCCGCCAGCACACCCACGACGGCACCGTCCGCGAAGTCTCGTATCAAGCCGGGGAGACCCGCCACTTCCATTTCGGGCCAGGCGAATTCCTGCTGCACGACATCGAGAACATCGGCGAAACCGAGCTGATTTTCACCACCGTCGAGCATCTCGACAGCGCCAACGACGCGTTGGAGATCGCGCGATGAGACCGCACATCGCCGACGGCGTCATCGACGTTCACGCCCATTGGTTGCCCCGTGCACTGTTCGCACTGCCGCCCGGCGCCCCGTACGGCCCGATGAATGACCGCGACGGCCAGCTGCATCTCGGTGACCTCCCGCTGTCGATCGCCACCGATGCCATGAGCGACGCGACCGCGATCACCGCCGACATGGACCGCGCCGGCGTCGCGGTACGCGTACTTTCCGCGCCTCCGTTCGCTTTTCCGCTCACCGCGGCCGGCGCCGAGTACGCCGGCGCATTCAACACCGCGCTGGCCGATGTCGTCGGAACATCCGACGGACGGCTCCTGGGGCTGGGCATCGTCGCCCTGGGCGAACCCGGAGACATCACCTCGCAGTTGACCGCGCTGCGTGACGCCGCAGGCATCGTCGGCGTCGCAATACCGCCGGTGGTCGACGGCGACTCACTGAATCGGGGCGCATTGCGGCACATCGTCTCCGAGGCCGCTCGTCTCGATCTCGCAGTGCTGGTGCATCCCATGCAGATCGGCCGGCCGGAGTGGAGCGACTACTATCTGGCCAACCTCATCGGCAACCCCGTCGAAACCGCCACTGCGGTCGCGAATCTCGTGCTGAGCGGTCTGAAGGACGAACTGCCCGAGTTACGCATTTGCTTCCTGCACGGCGGCGGCTGCGCACCCGGTCTGCTCGGCAGGTGGGACCACGGCTGGCGGGCCCGTGCCGATGTCCGCGCCGCAGGCAGCCGATTGCCGTCCGACGTCGTCGCCGATCTGTATTTCGACACCGTCACCCATGACGCCCCGCAACTCGAACTGCTCGGCAAGATCGCCGGCAAGGACAAGGTGGTCTGCGGCAGCGACTATCCCTTCGACATGGCCGAATCGGACCCGGTACGGTTCGCGGTCAAGTACGGGCCCGACGAGGACGCACTGACCCGAGCGGCCCGAAACTTCCTGGGAGTGAACTGATGTCGACACTCTTTACACCGCTCACCCTCCGAAGTGTCACCTTCGCGCACCGGGCCTGGATGTCGCCGATGATGCAGTTCTCCGGCGTCGCCGACGGACCGGAAGCCGGCACCCCGACCGACTGGCATTTACAGCATTTCGGTGCGCGAGTGGTCGGTGGCGTCGCCCTGGCGATGGTCGAGGCGACGTCCGTGGACCCCGTCGGCCGCAGCAGCGTCTATGACCTCGGATTGTGGGATGACCGCCAGATTCCGGCATTTCGGCGGTTGACGCACTTCATCACCGAGCAGGGTTCGGTGCCGGGCATCCAGATCGTGCATGGCGGCCGCAAGGCAGCCACCGGGCGGCCCTGGCCGGACCCCAGCCGGACTCCCGAATCCTGGACGACGCTGGGCCCCAGCGCCATTGCGTTCGGACATCGTCCCGTTCCCGCCGTACTGGACGTCGACGAGATCGAGCGAATCGTGGCGAGCTTCGCCGATTCCGCCCGGCGAGCCGCCGCAGCCGGCTTCCAGGTCCTCGAAATCCATGGCGCCCACGGCTATCTCATTCACCAGTTCCTGTCCCCGCAGTCCAACACGCGCACCGATGCGTACGGCGGATCGCTCGACAACCGGATGCGATTCGCGCTGCAGGTCGCCGAAGCGGTTCGCGCCGCGTGGCCGCAGCATCTGCCCCTGTTTTTCCGGGTTTCCGCCACCGACTGGCTTGCCGGGGACACCGACGACCCGCGACCGGGCTGGACCGTCGCGGACACCGTCGCCCTCGCCGTCGGTTTGAAGAAGGCCGGGGTCGACCTCGTCGACGTATCCAGCGGCGGCGCGATTCCCGATGCCCGCATCCCGGTGGCCCCCGGTTATCAGGTGCCCTTCGCGAAAAGGGTTCGCGCCGAGGCGGATATCCCCACTGCGACGGTCGGACTGATCACCGAAGCCGAGCAAGCCGAAGCGGTCGTCTCCGGCGGCGAGGCCGACGCCGTCTTCGTCGCCCGTGCCCTGCTGCGCAATCCCAACTGGGTCCGCGACGCCGCGCAACACCTCGGGGTGACGCTGCCGCACCCGCCTCAATACTCACGGGGATTCGCGTGAGTTCCCGCGGCGGGCAGGTTCACCTGCCCGCCCTGCCGGCCAATGTGGCCCAGGTGCTGGCATGGGGCGTTTCTCTTGCCTCGGCGTGCGGTGAGCCGGCGGACGGCGCTGGCCCGGCACCTACTGGAGCGGAATCTCGACGCCGCGGTCACGCTCCGGACGCGGGCCGAAGATGCGCCGATCCCCCTCGTTGATTCGCACGTCGTTGATGCTCGCCTCGCGGCGTTCCATCAAGCCGTCCGCGTCGAACTGCCAGAGCTCATTGCCGTAGCTGCGCCACCACTGGCCCGCGGCATCGTGCCACTCGTACTGAAACTTGACGGCGATGCGGTTCTCGGAGAACGCCCACAGTGTCTTGCGCAGGGCGTAGTCGTGCTCGCGCTGCCACTTGGCGGTCAGGAACGGCACGATCTCTTCGCGACCGGTGACGAACGTGTCCCGATTACGCCAGACCGAGTCGGGCGTGTACGCCAGGGCGACACGCTGCGGGTCGCGCGTGTTCCAGGCGTCCTCGGCGGCCTGCACTTTCTGGAGTGCGGTCTCTTTCGTGAACGGCGGGACGGGCGGACGTTGTTCGGACATGACTCTCTCTTTTCTCTCATTGAGAACGTGCGTTCTCTACGCGATTCGACTAGCGTAGGGAACGAGCGTTCTCAACGTCAAGGAGGAAATTCGGATGCCCGCGCCGATCAGCGACGAACAGAAGTCCCGCGACCGCGAGGCGCTGCTGGACGCCGCGGAGACCCTCTTCTACGAGCGCGGCATCCAAGCCGTCGGCATGGACGACATTCGCGAGGCGGCGGGGATCGCACTGAAGCGCATCTACGGGCTCTTCGCAACCAAGGAAGAACTCATCGTCGCCATGCTGCAACGCCGCGACCGCCGCTGGCGCGGCCGCCTCACCGACTACGTGGAACAGCGTGCAGATCCACGAGAGCGAGTCCTGGCCGTCTTCGACTGGCTGGGACAGTGGTTCGCCGAGCCGGGCTTCCGGGGCTGCGCCTGGATCAACGCCTACGGCGAGCTCGGCGCCACCTCGCCGGCAGTCGTGGCCGAAGTACGCGCCCACAAGCAGGCATTCCACGAGCAGATTGCGGGCTGGGTCGCCGCCGTCACCGAGGCACCGCCGGAACCCTTGTGCCTGTTGGCCGAAGGCGCGATCGTGACCGCCGCCATCACCGGCGATACCGAGGCAGCGCAGCGCGCCCGGGAAGCAAGCGAATCCCTCCTGGGATGACGTCGGCCGCCGGCCGCACGTCAGAACGGTCGGCTGTTCGCCTGCCATTTGGCGGATTCCGGTCGCGGACCGAAACGCTCGACGTAGCGGTCGTGCATCTGCGACTGCTTCTGCCGCAGGACTTCGTCGATCAGGTTCGGGTCGAGGCCGTGCTGAGTCAGACGGTAGCGACGCCACACCTTGTTGAGCACGAACGCCATCACGAGGGCCCAGAAGTAGATCGGCAGCGTCATTTCGGAGTGCACGTACACCGATGCCGGCAGCAGCCACAACGGCGCCAGCACGAAGATCGGCGGGATGGCGTACCGGATCATGTGCCGGCGTACGGCGCCGTCGTCGGTCAGGTCCTGCCGAACCCATTCCCGCAGGTGGTCCGGTAAGCGCCGCCCGTAGGCGTAGGTGATGCGCTGCCAGAACGTCGGACTGTCGGCGACCATGACGACTCCTTTGCCTGATGAGGTCGACGAGCACCATGCTCTTCGTACCCTAATAGTTAGGACACTATCATTTAGCTTGCTATTCCACAGGGGTGAAACAACTCACGTACGCCGGCGGCGAGAGACACTCGCCGGCCGGATCACGCGCCATCGAGAACCCCGCGCCGGGCACTACGACACAAACTGTTAGGGCCCTAATTGGTAATAAGCTGGGCAACATGTCCGCTGTCTCGGAAGACGTCGACCCGCTGGCCCTCGAACGGCAGGTCTGCTTCGCGCTGGCCATCACCAACCGTGCGGTCCTCGCGATCTACCGGCCACTGCTCGAACCGCTCGGGCTGACGCATCCGCAATACCTCGTGCTATTGGCGTTGTGGGACAACGCGAAAGCCAAGCAGGAGCCGTTGACCGTCAAGCAGATCGCCGCACTGCTGCAGATGGATTCGGCCACCGTGTCCCCGATGCTCAAGCGGCTCGAGACGCTCGAGCTCATCCGCCGCACCCGCAGCGCGACCGACGAGCGCACCACCCACATCACGCTGACACCGAAAGGCGTCGCGCTACGTCGCCGCGCACTGAAGATTCCGCCGGCGGTGGTCGAACAACTGGGCGTCGGCCTCGACGAGCTGGAACGCCTGCACGAAGTACTGACCCGAATCAATGCCGCCGCCGTTGCCGCCGGCACCCTCACGGCGAAATCCGGGTAGCGGTTGGCAACGCCGGCGGGCGCCGGTTCGAAGGTTGTCGCGACGATGCACCGAAAGCCAGATACCAGTGGCGACGGCCATTGGTGAATGACATCGATCGTGGCGGATTCACTTCAGAAATTTGACGTGGCCGAGGTAATGCAGCGTTTGCCTACCAGGGCTTCGTTTCGCAATAACGCGGACAATCGCGAGCCGGGCCGGCGATCGATTACGACTATTCACCAGACCCCGGCCCGATTCCGGAAACCGGCCCCTAACACGCAGTTCACGCACCTATCAGACGACCCGTCCGTGTCGCCCGCCCGATTCAAGATCAAATTCGTGCCTTGCGCCGGAACCCCGCTGAAAATGGTGTGAAAATTGTTGGTGAAGCAATAATTGAGATTGCTGTTGTGTACCTGGCGCAGCATCGACCGGCATAATTTGATGCGCTCGGGCACGAACACGGACTGTTTTGTGCGATCGACCAGAATCGGCACTCCAAAAGGCTATCGTTTTTGCGAGAAAGAGCGAGAGGCACCCACGACGCACTGATATCGATGAGCATTCTTTTCGTCAATCTCTGGACCTGAGCCTGATCTCCGAGGAAGGAGCGACGGATGTCCAAACGACTGGTGGTGTGCTGCGATGGCACCTGGAACACCCCCGACCAACACACCCGTGGGACGCCCAGCCCGACCAACGTCACCAAACTCGCATTGGCGATTGCACCTCGCGACCTGAAGGACCGCGAGCAGCGCATGTTCTACCACCGCGGCGTTGGGACCAGCCGGTACGAACGAATCCGCGGAGGTGCCTTCGGCCTCGGGCTGGCCCGCGATGTCCGCGACACGTACCGCTTCCTGGTCGAAAACTACGACCCCGGCGACGAACTGTTCTTCTTCGGCTTCAGCCGAGGCGCCTTCACCGCCCGCAGCACCGCCGGGTTTGTCCGCAATTGCGGAATCCTGCGTCGCGAGTACGCCGACAAGATCGGCGAGGCGTACAGCTTCTATCGCGGGCGCAGCAGCACGAGCCACCCCCGGAGCATCGAGGCGACCCTGTTCCGCAGCTCGTACTCGCACGACCCGGACATCCACTTCATCGGCGTCTGGGACACCGTCGGCGCGCTCGGCATCCCGCTGAACGGGCTGCGCCTGGTCAACTTCTTCAACCGGCGCTTCCAGTTTCACGACACGGCGCTGAGCACCAAGGTCCACGGTGCGTTTCAGGCGCTGGCGATCGACGAGAAGCGAGGGCCCTTCCGGCCCGCGGTCTGGGAGCAGGCATCGGACGCACCCGAGACCCAGCGCGTCGAGCAGGTGTGGTTCGCCGGTGTGCACTGCGACATCGGTGGCGGCTACGACCCGCCCGGTCTCAGCGACATCACCCTGCCGTGGATGGTGGGGCGTGCACAGGAGTACGGCCTGCACTTCGAGCCCGGCGCCTTCGAGTATCGGGAGTGCGCGTACGCCCCACCACCGAATCCGACTGCGACCAGGGCCGACCGCACCTCGGTGCATCCGGACCCACTGCAACTTCCGCAGAACTCACGCACCTTGTTCTATCGGCTCATCCCGCCCTATATCCGTCCGATCGGCGCGACTGACTGGGACCGCGAAGCCATCGCCTCGACCGCGCTCGAACTCCATGAAGTGAAGCCGCACTACTACGAACCGAAAAATCTCGTCGCTTACATCGGCGGCCCGCACAACACGGAGAAGATCGGGGTGCCGACAGGGTGGCGACCTCCGATCGAACCGCCCGAATAATCCTGACCGCAGGCGTGTCTCGCCGCGACGTCGCTCAGCCGAGCAAGGCTCCGATGGCGCTCTCACGCAGATGGGCCAGCAGTGCGCCGGGGCCATCGAAGACCTCAGCCATTCCGGCGGCACGTAATTCATCGCCGCCCACTCCACCGGTCAGGAGACCGATCGACGTGACCCCCGCCCGCGCACATGCCTGCGCGTCCCAGACCGCGTCCCCCACAAACACCGCCTGCGCCGGACCGACGCCGGCCTTGTCGAGTGCCACCTCGATGATGTCGGGCTCAGGCTTGGCCGTATCCACGTCGCCGGACATGGTGACCGCCGAGACCACGTCGTCACAGTCGAGGACCCCGCGCGTCAGCTCCAGCTCGTCCTCAGGCGCCGACGTGGCCAGGACGACCTGCAGACCCCGATCAGCGACTCCGTGCAAGAGCTCGCGTGCGCCCGGCAACGGCCGCATCAGTCCCGCGGACTCGCGGTAGTAGCGGCTGTGCAGCTTCTTGAGTCGTTCCTCGGTTTCATCGGACACATCGGGACACAAGTCGTGGACCAGCGACGTCCCATCCATTCCGATGCACCGGTGCACGCGCCATGCCTGCACCAACAGGTCTTCGTCGGCGAATGCGCGCAGCCACGCATGTACGTGCAGATAGTTCGTATCCACCAACGTGCCGTCGACGTCGAACAAGACTGCTGGGTGTGCCGTCATACCCTCGGGAGTACCCCCAATCAGCGCGTCCTACGCCAACCCGGATGATCGGCGTCGACGCACGTCTTACCCGACGGCCGCCGGTCCGCGAATCGCCGTGGTAGTACCGCGATTACGCCGGTTGACTAGTTGACCCCGGCAGCCTGAGCTGTCGGTTGCGCCGGCTTGGCCGTGCCCCCGACCCGGCTCGCCACGTAGTCCGCGGCGCTGTCGGTGAGCCCCCGCGCCTGGTATGCACCGTGGGCACCCTGGTCGCCGCCGGTCGGCGAGCACACCGGATCCTCCGGGATGCAGATGTCATCGGTCTTGCCGACGTAGCGCGGACCGACGGTGATCGGCGGCGCGCCGGTGTAGATCATCTGCAGGAAGCCGCTGGACGGCTTTCCGAAGAGGACCACCCCGGCCACGCGATCGGCCACCGAAGCCGGCATCGGCCCGCTCAGCCCGGGCGGCAACGTGAAGCCCTGCGGCACGCTGTCCTCGGTGATGTACGCCGCGACCGCCGCGCCCTGCGAGTAGCCACCGAGCACGACCTTGGTGTTCGGGCAGGCGCTCGCGGTCGCCATGACCTTGTTCTTCGCGTCGATCACGCCGTCGGCGGCGGTCGCGAAATCAAGGGACGCAGGGTAATTGACGGCGTAGACGTCCACCGACTTCCCCGGCGTCCGGGCGCGGAGCGCATCCACGAACGCCTGCCCGACACCACCCACACCGGCGGGCTCGAAGGTGCCACGGGCGAATACCACCTGTACGTCCGGGCACGCCTCCGCAGCGGCACTGCCGGACCCGGCGACGCCTGCGGCAACGCCCGCGCTTGACAAGACGACTGCCGCACAGGCAGTAACCCATCGATTATTTCGGTTCATCTAGACCGCCCCAACTCGACCTGAAACCCGTAACGGGACAGACACTGGCCCCGGTTCTCCCATTTACTGTCTACCCGATCTGGATTGGTCAAACCACCCACCGCAGGTGATCCACCTCACGCGCATGACGGTCGGCGCCGCGAAATCGACTGTCGTGAAGCCGAACTCATCAACTGCATCAGACGGACGCCATGTCGGATTCGCGTGGGATCGGCTTCGGCCACGGCTGCGGAATCGGGCGCTGACGCACGCGCTGCGGCCACCAGAACCAGCGTCCGAGCAGGCTGGCGATCGACGGCGTCATCAGTGACCGCACCACGAGGGTGTCGAACAGCAGACCCAGACCGATGGTCGTGCCGACCTGGCCGATGATGATCAGCTTGCTGACCGACATGGACATCATGGTGAAGGCGAACACCAGGCCCGCCGAGGTGACCACCGAACCGGTGCCCACCATGGCGCGGATGATGCCGGTGTTCAGCCCGGCGTGGATCTCTTCCTTGATCCGGGAGACCAGCAGCAGGTTGTAGTCGGCACCCACCGCCAGCAGCACGATGACCGACATCGGCAACACCATCCAGTGCAACGGAATACCCACGATGTGCTGCCACAGCAGTACCGACAGACCGAAGGCCGAGGCCAGGCTGAGTACCACGGTGCCGACGATCACCGCCGATGCGACGACCGCACGGGTGAGGACCAACATGATGATGAAGATCAGGATCAGCGCCGCAGCCGCGACGATCATCAGGTCGTAATCGGCACCGATCTGCATGTCGTTGTACATGGCTGCGCTACCGCCGAGGTAGATCGAGGAGCCCTCGAGGGGCGTGCCCTTGATCGCGTCGGCCGCGGCGACCTTGAGCGGTTCGATGCGCGAGGTGCCCTCCTGCGTCAACGGGTTGCCCTGGTGAATGATGGTGAACCGCACCGCATGGCCGTCCGGCGACATGAACAGCTTGAGGCCGCGCTGGAAATCCGCGGTCTCGAAGGCTTCCGGCGGCAGGTAGAACGAATCGTCGTTCTTGGCCGCGTCGAACGCCTCGCTCATTGCGGTGCCGGTCTTCTGCATCGCGATGGTCTGGTCCTGCTGCGCCTTCTGCATCTGGTACTGGTTCAGCAGCACCTGCTTCTGGTGCTTCATCGACGCGATCTGCTTCGGCATCGTCGCGACCATCTTGGGCATGAGGTCGGCCATGCGCTGCATGTCGGGAACGATGGCCTGGAAGTCATCGGACATCAGGCTGATGCCGTCGATGCTCTCGAAGACCGACCGCATGGACCAGCACACCGGGATGTCGAAGCAGTGCGGCTCCCAGTAGAAGTAGTTGCGCATGGGCCGGAAGAAATCATCGAAGTCGGACAGGTGATCTCGAGTGTCACCCATGTCATCCGAGGTGGTCTTCATCTTGTCGGCCATGCGCTGCGAGACCGCCGCCAGATCTTTCTGGACGCTCATCATCTCGGTCATGGCGTCGATGCTGTTCTGCAGATCGTCGGCCTGCGAGAGCAGATTGTCCAGGTTGGTCTGCATGTAGTCGTTGTTCATGAGCTGCGTGGAGCCGCTCTGTCCGACCGTGTACGGGATCGTCGAGTGCTTGATCGGGTCACCGTCAGGTCGGGTGATGGTCTGCACCTGGGCAATTCCGTGCACGTTCTTGAGCGCCTTGGCGATCTTGTCGATCACCAGGAAGTCCGCCGGGTTGCGCATATCGTGATCGGACTCGACCATCATCAAATCCGGGTTCATCTTGGCCTGCGAAAAGTGCCGGAACGCAGCGTCATAGCCGACGTTGGCGGGGATGTCCTTGGGCAGGTAGATCCGGTCGTCGTAGATGGTGTGATAGCCCGGCAGCGCGATCAGGCCCACCAGCGCCGCCACCACGGCGCCGACCAGGATGGCACCGGGCCAGCGCACCGTCGCGGTGCCGACGCGGTGCCAGCCGGCGGTGCGCGTGTTCTTTCGGGGCTCGAGGACCCGGCGGAAGCGGGTTGCGACCGAGATCACCGCGGGTCCCAGGGTCAGCGCCATCGCGACCACCATCACCATGCCGATGGCCAGCGGGAAGCCCATGGTCTGGAAGTACGGCAACCGGGTGAAGTGCAGGCACAAGGTGGCGCCGGCAATGGTCAGGCCCGAGGCCAGCACCACATGCGCGGTGCCGTGAAACATGGTGTAGTAGGCCGATTCTCGGTCCTCGCCGACACGTCGCGCTTCCTGATAACGCCCGATCAGGAAGATGACGTAGTCCGTCGCGGCGGCGATCGCCAGCGTCACCAGCAGGTTGGTGGCGAAGGTGGTCAGCCCAAAAACGTTGTGGTAGCCCAGAAATGCCACCAGACCGCGCGCCCCGGAGAGTTCGAGCACCACCATCACCAGCACGAGCAAGGTCGCGATGACGGATCGGTAGACCAAGAGCAGCATGACCGCGATGACGCCGAAGGTCACCAGTTCGATCAGCTCCATGCTCTTGTCACCGACGACGTTCTGATCGGTGCTGGTCGCCGCCGGACCGGTCACGTAGGCCTTCACCCCTGGCGGAGCAGGGCTTTCGGTGGCGATGTGGCGCACCGCGGCGACCGACTCGTTGGCCAGCGTCTCACCCTGGTCACCGGCGATGTAGACCTGCACGTAGGCCGCTTTGCCGTCGCGACTCTGAGCGCCCTTGGCGGTCAGCGTGTCGCCCCAGAAGTCCTGGACGTGCTGTACGTGGGTGGTGTCGGCGCGCAGATCGCTGACCATCTTGTCGTAGAACGCGTGCGCGTCGGCCCCCAGCGGACGATCGCCTTCGAGCACGATCATCACCGAACTGCTGGTGGTGTACTCGTCGAACACTTTGCCGACACTCTTGGTGGCGATCATCGAGGGCGCGTCATTCGGGCTCATGGACACCGCGCGCAGCTTGCCGACTTCCTCGAGCTGCGGGACGACGGTGTTCAGCGCGGCGATGACCCCGATCCACGCCAGGATGATGAGCACCGCGAACCGGCGGATGAACCGCGGTATCCCCTTGTGCCCCTTGTTCTCCACCACCGGAATGGCGTCGGTCTGGGCCTCGTCGGCCGGCGCGCTCATGCGGCCTTCACAAAGCAGAAGGTTTCGGCGTTCATACCGGTGGCGGTCCTCTCTTCTTTGACCACGTCATCGACACTGACCCGGCAGCTGATGCTGTTGCCGTCGCCCTGGGCCAGGATGTTGGGTTGTACAGAAGGCAAGGTGGTCGACAGCGTCAACGTCCACGGCAAAGACACCCCCGCGGCGCGCTGCGGCTTGCCTTCGAGGTCCATGTAGTTGATGGTGGCCGTGCTACCCGTGCCGTAGATCTCGTACTTGACGAACTTGGGGTTGAAGTCCTCGGCGTTGTCCGAGCTCTTCTCGGTGATCACGACGGGATTCGACCCGAACACCTGTCGCACATTCGACACGATCACCACGCCGCCGGCGACCGCGACGATCACCAGCAGCGGTAGCCATGCCCGCCGAAACACTCTTGTCATCGCTGCCTTCTCCAGAAGTTGCCGACCGCGCGGTCGTCGGGCATGGGCAGGCACACCGCCGTTGATGCGCCCCCGGACATCTAGCTAGGTAACCTAACGGAAAAAGTGGATAGAGTCCATCCATTTAAATGTCGTCTTCGTTACAACCTGGCGCGAGCCCGCCGCATTCCTGCCACGCGCAGGCAAATCTGATTCCCGCCGGAAAACCCTTGGTCAGCAGCGAAATTCAGACGAAAATCACTCAGCTGTTGGAGGCGAAGTCCCAGACCTGCATGTTGCCGGCGGGATAGCCCATGCAGACGTCGGTCGCCTTGGCGACCACGCCCTTGTTGTTGAAGAAAATCTTGGCCCAGTTGCCCCAGTGGGTGGCCACCTGCTCGTAGTAGACGTTGGTGGCGGTGTCCTCGGAGTACTGCCGGCGGCCGACCGGGTCCAGAGAGAAGAACCAGTGGATGCGGTCCTGCGCCATCTGCTGGATATCGGCGGGGCGGTTGTTCCGGTCGATCATGTAGCGCTGGTAGTACACCGGGCTGGTGTCACGCACCGCCTGCAGGTACTGCTCGGCATCGCACGTGGTGGTGATGATCCGGCGCGGGATCGGGTAGTCGTCGGTGGCATCGGCACCGGCCGGCGCGGCAAGGGGCAGCGCGGCTGCCGCCAGGCCGACCACCACGGCGGCCAATCCGATACGGAGCGATCGAAGCGTCATGCGCGAGCTCCTGTCTGCGACTGCTGCGCGACGTCTTCCAGCACCGACCGTTTGTCCGGGCAGTAGAAATCTATTGCGGCACTGAGGAATTGCCAGTTCTGCTGAGTGGCGTTCTGCCGCGACAGGTTGGTGGCGACGAACTTGGCCGACTGATAAGCGTCGTGGTCGACGTCGTTGCTCAGCCGCTGGCACGCGATCTTCCCCAGCCAGGCGTTGTAGTCCTTCGGGCCGTAGATGCCGTAGGTGTGCAACTGGTTCGCGAAGTCGGTGTCGGGATCGGCATGCGCAGGTCCGGAACCGGACACCGCCACGACGATTCCGACAGCGGCGGCGGCCAACGCAGGTACGGCCCGGTGGTGTCGTGTCATGCAGCGCGCCCTCCCGATCGCGAACCGCGATCGTGAGCCGGTCGCAGTGTCCGGCATGAAACTATTCCGGTAAGTGGATGGCGTCAATCCACTTAGTGCAATGGTGTCCCGGATTACACTGCGGGGGTGATGGCCCGCCCGACCACAGATCGACCGTTGCGCAAGGATGCCGTGCGCAACCGGCAGCGAGTGATCGACGCGGCCCGCGACCTGTTCGCGACACAGGGCCTCAGCGCCACACTCAACGAGGTGGCGCACCACGGCGGGATCGGCGTCGGCACGGTGTATCGCCGGTTCTCCACCAAGGACGAGCTGATCGAGGCCATCTTCGAGGACGCGATCGACGAGGTCGCCGCCATGGCCGACACGGCATTGGAATTCGAGGACTCCTGGGCGGGATTCACGTGGTTCGTCGAACAGATGGGGCAGCAGACGGCCACCGATCGCGGCCTGCGGGAAATCCTGTACGGCAAGGGCGGTGGGGGCAACCGGGTGGATGCGGCACGCACCCGCCTGGTCCCGAAGCTCGCGAAACTTGTTGAGCGGGCCCAAAATGACGGCTATTTGCGCCCTGGCATCTCCGAAAGTGACATGCCGATCCTGGGCCTGTTGGCAGGGACGGTCAGTGAATTCGCCGGGCACGTCGACGCCGACCTGTGGCGTCGGTACGTGGCCATCTTCCTCGACGGTCTGCGCGCTCGCGATGGGCAGGACCCGCTGCCGGTCGATGCCCTTGACGAGGACCAGGCCGCTATCGCCATGACCACCTCACCGCCGGGATCGTGCTTCAGCAAGGAGTAGCGGCCCGCGGGCTACAGAGACGAGTCGCGGTTTCGTTTTGAGGCGGCTGGTAGCCGGCCGTGCCGCCGGGGAGACTCGAGACATGCGCGGCGCCGAACCTCTGCTGACACCCATGCTCATCATCGTCTGCGTCGTGATGGCCGTCGTGGCGGCCGCGGTGAACCGCTTGGCGCTCAACGGATCCGTGTGGGAGGCGCCGAGCGCCGCGGCGCGGGCCGCACTTCAGCTGGCTGCGGTATCGACCGTGCTCGCCGTCGCATTGCAGCGTATGTGGTCGTCGCTGCTGGTGCTCTTGCTGATGTTCATCGTCGCCTCGATCACTGCGGCTCGCCGCAGTCAGGCACAACGCGGGGCCTGGTGGCTGACCGTCGCCCTCGCCGCCGGCATGGTCATGGTGATTCCGCTACTGACGCTCAGCGGTGTGGTGCCCTTCAATGGTGTCGCGGTGGTGCCCGTGTTCGGCATCGTGCTTGGCGGAACGATGACCGCATCGGCGGTGGCGGCGCGGCGTGCACTCGATGCGCTGACGCAGCGCGCCGGAGAGGTCGAAGCGGCTCTCGGTCTTGGTCTGTCAGAACGTTTCTCACGGATGTTGGTCATCGAGCGACCACTGTCGGACGCACTGCTGCCCAACCTCGATCAAACCCGCACCGCCGGACTCGTCACTCTTCCCGGCGCATTCGTCGGGGTGCTGCTGGCGACCGGCTCGGCCGTACAGGCGGCGGCGGTTCAGGTCCTGGTACTCGTCTCACTCTTGCTCGCGCAGGTATGCGGCGTCGCAGTCGTCGGTGAACTCGTGGTCCGAGGCAAGATCGCCCGGTCGAACGACGCGATCGCGCCGCCTCGCGGCGCGGGCCCCGTCGTCGCTCTCGCCCGCAGACTCGGGGCGGTCAGGCCGGGACCCTCCACAACAGGACCATAGTCAGGCCGGTTCAGCGGCGCCCGAGACCTGCAGCGGTGGCTCGGAGCGACCTGTACCCCGTTTTACCGGTTCGTTAGTTACGGTGATGACGTGCTGAGAGCCCTCAACGAGCTTGTCGACAGGGTGACGCGCACCCTGATGGCCGTCGACGCGGACAACTACGTGGCCGCCAGCGAGCAGGCACTGACCGACGTGGCGGCGCATTTCGGTTTGGATGTGGCGTTTCTGCGGCACAACGATCACACCATCGGCGCGACGATCCTGATCGCTCAATGGCCGATCAGGACCTACGTCCCCGACCCGGATCCGATCGGAACCGTCTACTTCAAGGACGCCGATCCGGTCTTCGCGATGGCCGAACATGTCGCAGAACCGGTGATCCTGCGGCCGGCGGCCGAGCCGGATGAATTCCAGCAGCGCATCGAGGAAGGCACCACCGTGCCGGTCATCTCGATGGCTGCCGTGCCGATGAACGTCACCGACACGGCCGAACCAGATGGTTTCACCACAACCGGCACACTGGGCTTCATCAAATACGGCGACCGGCAATGGCTGGACGAGGAGATCACCGCGCTCAAAGTCATCGCCACGATGTTCGCCCACGTCAAGGTGCGGGTGGAAACACTCGCATCGATCAAACACCTTGCCGAGCATGATGACCTGACCGGATTGCGCAACCGCCGAAGCCTGCTCGACCATCTCGATCAACGACTCGCATCGGGTGAGCCTGCCCCTGTCGCGGCGCTGTACATCGACCCCGACCAACTCAAAGCCGTCAACGATCTGCTGGGCCACGAGACCGGTGATCAGGTTCTCGTCGAGCTCACCCAGCGGTTAAGCGAGTACGCGGCCGGCGAGGCGTTCTTGGCTCGCCTCGGTGGGGACGAGATCGTCGCGGTGCTCAACGCGCCCACATCACTCGCCGATGCCCAGGCCTACGCCGAACGGCTGCGCGAGACGCTGGCCGCGCGACTGATGCTGGGTTCGTCGTACATCAGGCACCGGGTGAGTATCGGTGTGGCCGTGGGGATTCCAGGAGCCGATTCGGTGTCGGACCTGCTCCGGTATGCCGAGCACGCGTTGACCGCCGCCAAGGCCGCGGGTGGCAATACCGTGATCGCGTTCAGCGACGAGCTCGCGGCGCAGTTCTCGTTCCAGACCGACGTCGAAGTGCATCTGCAGGACTGCATCGACAACGGCGCGTTGTTCCTCTACTACCAGCCTGAGGTCGATTTGCGCAGTGGCGAACTCGTGGCGATGGAAGCGGTGGTGCGATGGAATCACCCGACCCGCGGACTCCTGCTGCGTGAGGAGTTCATGCCAACGGCCGAGGCCACCAATTTCGGCGGCGCTGTGGGGCGCGAGGTGCTGCGGATGGCATGCGAGCAGTTTCGACGTTGGCGTGCTGAGGGTTTGGCCCAGAACGTGATGCTCCGGGTGAAGCTGTCACCCGCCCAGGTGCTGACTGCCGGGTTCACCGAACATCTTGCCGCGACGCTCGCGCAGTTCGAGGTTCCGGCGGGTTCGCTGTGTTTGGAGCTGCCCGAGGACCTGTTGGTCACCGAGGCTCAACTGTGCGGCCAAATCCTGTTGGAACTGAAGCAGATCGGGGTCCAGCTGGCGTTGGACAACTTCGGCACCGGGTACAGCTTTCTGCCCAGTTTGAAAGAGCTGCCCATCGATTCGTTGAAGGTCGGCCGCGGGTTTGTCCAGACGCTCGATCATGACGACGAGAACGCGTTGTTCGTCCAGTCGATCGCTCTCCTGGCCGACGCGTTCGGGCTCGAACTGACCGCCGACGGGCTGGAGACCGAGTCCGCGGCGCAAAAACTCATCGCCATGGGTTACCGTCGCGCGCAAGGGCTTCTGGTGTCCGGTCCGGTCGACGCGGACACCATGAGGCAGCTCCTGGCGGCGCCGGTGCTGCGCACCCCGGCTACGTGATTGCCCGGTCAGGCTTTCCGAGCGGTCAGCAGCAATGCCGGTAGGTGCACGCGGCCGGCGTCGTCGATCGGGAAGTTGTGGGGCGGCAACCCGGGGATGTCGGGAAGTTTGACAGCCACGAACGACGCCTGCGTCGCCACGTCGGACCAGTGCGCCGCGACGGCGTCGCGGACTTCGGCTTCGGTCACCTGGTTGGGGATCGGGCACGGCGAATCGGCAGGCAACGCGTCCTTGGTGAACACCAGCAGGTACAGCGCTGCACCAGCAGCGGCGGCCTCATGGATACCCCGCAGGTAGTCGTCGCGCGCTTCGACGGGCAGTGAGTGGAACAGGGTGCAGTCGATGACGGTGTTGAACTGCTGGGTGAGGCCGAGGGCACCGATATCGCGGAGATCGCCCTGCAGGAATCGGGCCGTCGTCAGGCCGCGGTCGGCTGCCGCAGCCGCGGCTTGCTCGATCGCGACCGTCGACAGGTCGATGCCGGTGACCTCGTAGCCCCGCTCCGCCAAGGCGAGCGCGACATCGCCCACGCCGCACCCGGCGTCGAGAACGGGTCCGGTGACTTTGCCGGCGTCGATGAGAGCGAGGATTTCCGGCTGCGGTGCGCCGATGTTCCACGGCGGCGGTCCCATGAAGATTTCGTGGCGGTATGCGGCGTCCCAGTCCATCACTTCGCTCATGGTGACCAAGAGTAGTTGGGTGTGCTGCCAACTCCCCGTCAGTCGCGCAGCACGACGCGCTCGTCGCTGCGCCGGCTGGTCACCGCAGGCGGCGCCGCGACGGTGAGTCGCAGGATCAGCGCGATCCTCTCGTCCGCGTCGATGCCGGCGAGGTCGACGAATTGGCGTTGCAGAATCCCGAGTTCGCCGGCGAAGCGAGCGGAAAGCTTGGTGAGATCGGCCGTATCGTGGGCGAACAGCCAGACCGGCGAGATCGGCTGTACGGCCAGGCCGTGCTGCTGCGCATGCACCCACACCGCCTCCGCGGCCGAGCCGCCCGCTGCATAGTCGCGCAGTGCACCACCGGTGACGGTGACGATCGCCAGAGCCGAACTGGCGTGCACCCGGCCGCGCATGTCGTCACCGAGTGCTTCACCGGCGTTCCAGTCGGCCAGTTGCGCCATGACTTCCGGCCGGCGCAGCAGCTCGAGCATGACCAGCCCGCCATCGCCCAGTCCGAGGCTGTGCACGTCGATCCCGGCGTCCGGATCGGGATCGCCGGGCCAGCGCAGCTCGGCGATCATCTCCTGATGCAGGTGGGGGGTCAGGAACCTGATCCGGTCGGAAGCGCCCAAAATCTCTGCCGCTGCGGCGATCTCGCCTGGCGCGGTGATGAGTCGCAGCCGCCCGCCTTCGCATTCGGCAGCAGCCGACAATGCCCCGGCAACCTCGTCGGCCAGGGGCGTGGGAGTGCCTTTGTCGCGGTTGGTTTCGCGCGCGAGCACCGCGCCGTACAGGTCGGCGAGGTCCGGGTTGCCGCCCTTGCCGTACCAGAGTGTCGCGTGCAGCGGTGACCACGACCCGTGGGCCGGCTCGTCGACGGTTACCGGGCCGAGGATGCCGTGGTGGGCGGCGGCAACCCGAGCATTGAACACTGCGGCGCCGACGGCGACGGCGCTCCCCCGGAATCCGACATCGATGGTCGGGCTGTATTGCGGGGCAAGGCAGATCGCGATCTCATCTTCGCCGGCCTCGATCAACCAGGGCTGAACATTGCCGCCCGACGGCGCGCGCATCGCGGCGATCGCAACCTGGCCGGTGAGGCTGGTGGCGGAGAGCGGCTCGTGCGCGGGCGTGGTGGGCCGCGGCGCGCCCATCGACGGCTCGGCGAGTTGGTCCAGCGATGACCCGATGTCGATGCGGCCGCGCCCCGAGCGCAGTTCCTCGCCAAGTCCGATACGCCGCACCGCCTCGGCTATCGCAGACGCCCCGATGATGACCTCCGAGGCCACCTGCGGCCAGGTGGCCAAGGTCCGGTCGAGTTCGATGAGCGACGCCGCGGTGCGCGGTGAGAGCTTTTCGGCTTCGAGGTGGCGCAGGATGTGTGCCACCTTCTCCTTGCTGCTCATGCCGGGCAGCAGGCCGATGTCGAGCGGGCCGAGCAGGCCATGGAGGATCGGGCGGTCAGGTTCGTCGTCGAAACGTTCGACGTCGATGATGCCGCGGTCGCTGGTGGCCATCAGCACCGGGATGCGTCGATGCCGGGCGGCCACCCGCGCGACGGCCTTGATGTCGAGCGAATCGCATTCTTCGACAAAGACATTGAGCCCGTCGACGAAGTCATCGACGGTCTCGGTGGTCAGGCCCTGATGAAATACCTCGACCGGCAGGTACGGGTCGAGTTCGGCGATGCGGCGCGCCGTGGCGACAGCCTTGTTGAGTCCGAGGTCGAACACGGTGGCCGGTATCCGATTCAGATTCGACAGCTCGACGCGGTCGAAGTCGGCCAGACGCAGTCGCCCGCACAAGCCTTGGGTGGCCAGGGTGTGGGCGATGACATGCCCGACGCTGAGTCCCGCGACGCCGACAGCGAGTTCGGCCAGTCGGGTCTGCTCCCCCGTGGTGATGCTGTTGCGGTTGCGGTCCAGGCGCAGTGCCTTGAAGCCGGCCGGACCCAGGATCGAGACGAGGGTCCGTCGCCACGGGTACCAGACCCAACGGGCCGGTTCGTCCAGGAGTGCGGCAGCGGGTTGGGGGCGCAATCGGCGTAGGTTGTCCAACTCGGGCCCGTAGTGGTCGAGGACCTGGACGTGCGGGTCCGACCGGAGAAGATCGAGTGTGGTCGCGGCTGCCGGATTGGCCGGGTCCAGAATTTGTGGGCGATATTCGTTCGGATCAGTTGGTTGCACTATTCGGCTCCAAGTTCTGTGCATTGCCTGGCTGCGCCATTCGGGCCGTCTGTACGCTGCGGAATGGGCCTGGGGGGCAGTTCGTCAGTGTCGCCGACCAGCCATAGGAGAAACCCGTTGATGTGGGCGCTCAGGCACGAATCCACTTCTGCTGCAGCGGCTATCGCGCGTTTGCGCAGCGCCTCGTCGGCGCGGTAAATGCCGGCGGGCACTCGGTGCTGGCTCGGCATTTCCTCACTATCGCATAGGTGGATATCCACCGTCGAGACTGATAACGTCGGCCCGTAGAAATACGGGGCGTGGCCAGGGGGAATGAATATGCGCGCTGCGGCGGCGACAATCTCGATTGACGACAGCGTCACGGATTAACCCAACATGGTCGACCAATCACGCCCGGACGTCGCGTCACTACCGCTACCACCGGTGAATCCGCTGCCTCGCAAACAACGTCTCGCCGCGTGCCGTTCCTTCCACACCGGCACCGATGTCCTGCGCGACGCCGGCGGCCCGGTCACCCGCTTCACCCTCGCGCCGAAGTGGCTGATGCCTCCCCTGGTCGTCGTCACCTCCCCGCAGGGCATCCGGGACACCGTCACCTGCCACGACGGCTCGATCGACAAGACCAGCGACGTCAGCCAGGAGCTCGAGCGCATCATCGGCGCCAACCTGTTCGTCGTCGACCATGAGCACTGGCTGCCGCGCCGACGCACGATCCAGCCCGTGTTCACCAAGCAATCGGTCGCCGAGTTCGGTGGCCACATGTCCGAGGCGGCCGAAATGGTCTGCGCCAGTTGGGACGACGGCGCCGAGATCGACTTGGACGCCGCTGCCCGACGGGTCACGATGCGCGCGCTCGGCCAGAGCGTGTTCGGGGTCGACCTGAGCGATCATGCCGAGTCGATCGACGCACCGATGCGCGTGGCCGTCTCGTATGCGGTGTCGCGGGCGATCAACCCGGTGAGCTTGCCGCGCTGGGTTCCCACCCGGGCGCGCCGGCGTGCGTACGCGGCGGCAGCGACGATCCGCAAACTCGCGCTGGATGTGGTGAAGGCATGCCGGGCCGATCCTGAGATGAACGCGCCTCTGGTGCAGCAGTTGATCGCGGCGAAAGATCCCGACACGGGTAAGCCGTTGTCGGACTTGGACATTGCCAACGAGCTGCTGATCTTCATGTTCGCCGGCCAGGACACGACCGCGACCACGATCGCTTACGCACTGTGGGCGCTGGGCCGTAACCCGGAGATGCAGGACCGTGTCCGTCAGGAGGCGTCCCGATTCGGCGACCGCGAACTGACTCCCGATGATGTTGCCGGCTTGGGATACACCATTCAGGTGCTCAAAGAGTCGATGCGGTTGTGTCCGCCCGGGGCAACAGGTTCACGGATGGCCACTCGCGATGTCGCCGTGGCCGGGTACCGGATTCCGGCCGGCACGATGATCGTCATGGGTCGCATGTCTGTGCACCGTGACCCCAGCCTGTGGGACAGGCCGCTGGTGTTCGATCCGGAGCGATTCACCGAAGCGAACAGCCGCGGTCGTGACCGCTGGCAGTACATCCCGTTCGGCGGCGGTCCACGCGGCTGCATCGGTGACCATTTCGCGATGCTGGAAGCCACGTTGGCCCTGGCAACCATCGTGCGTTACGCCGAAATCGATTCTCTCGATGACGAATTCCCGATGGTGGCTCCCTTCACGCTCGTGGCCGGAGGACCCATCCAGGCCAGGATCAAGCTGCGCTGACCAACCGCTGCCCTTCGGTGAGCGGGCGGTCCTGCGAGCAGTCCGAGTCGAGCCGGCCGACAACCCCTCGTATGTCGGCCGGCTCAACCCGTTGAAATTCGTGGTCTACTCCACGGCGCGGAGTTGGCCGTGCCGGATAAGTGCGGTGACGGCTTCGTCCCAGCGGCGCAAGTTCTCAGGTTCGAGGAAAGCACCCGGGATGTGTCGCTCGATGTGCTTTCGAAACAGGATGGTTCCCGCGCGCACAATCAGCGGAAGCAGCGCACCCCACTCCGGGTCAAGGTCTTCACGGGTCAGCCCCATCTTTTCGAAGTGGACCCGCTGAGCCTCACTGATGGCGAACATGCCGTCGAAGATGGTTTCGCCCACGCCTTCGGGTTCGAGCATCTGCATGCAGATGTACTCGAGCACGTGTGGCTTTTCCGAGATGACCTCGGTAAAGCGATGCCCCATGGCGACCAGCGTTTCCTCTGGCGGAGCGTCGGGGTTCTGAATCTTGGCGGCCAGCGCGTCGATCGCATGATCGTCGACTGCGGCGATCAGATCCTCTTTGGCCTTGAAATGGTGTTGAACACGCCCGACGCTGACGCCCGCCGCGTCGGCGACGTTTTTCAGCGTCGCCGCCTGCGTCCCGCGTTCCGCGAATACGGTCAGCGCAGCCTCGATGATCATCTCGCGGCTGGTGGGTTTGGCCGGTTCGCGTCGACGTGTGAACACGGTCTCCATGCGAGTAGACAATACATCGAACTCGTGTCACGATTCGACTGTATCGGCAACCAATATCGAAAACTTGGTTAACGGTACAGACATATCGGTACGGCCGGTTGCGTATCGCCGCAAACTGGAGGGCCAAGCCCACACCGCGAGGCAAACGCCGCAGTCAGGAAGAGATCAGGAAGCATGACCGATTCGGCATTGCGCGCGCCAGGCGGCCAGCCGAACGCAGGTGCCACGACACAGCGAACGGGTATCTGATGCCGGCCATCACCTACCCGGCCCCGACGGGTCCCGTTCCCGGATATCTCGCGGCACCCGACGGCGCCGGGCCGTGGCCCGCGGTGGTCGTCATCCAGGACGTCCGCGGACTCACCGCCGACATCCGCCGCAGCGCTGACAAATTCGCCGAAGCCGGTTATCTGGCGTTGGCTCCCGACCTCTACGGCGGCCACAAGCCCAAGATCCGATGCGTCGCCAAGACCATCCGCTCACACTTCACCGGCGAAGGCCCGGCTTACGACGACATCGAGGCTGCCCGTTCCCACCTACTGGCCGACCCACGCTGCAGCGGCAAGGTCGGGATCGCCGGCTTCTGCATGGGCGGGGGCTTCGCCCTCGTCGTCGCCGTGCGCGGCACATACTCAGCGGCCGCATCCATGTACGGCCTGGCCCCCAAGGACATCGACAGCCTGGAGCGATCCTGCCCGGTCGTCGCGAGCTACGGCGCCAAAGACCGCATCGTGAAAAAGGGTGCAGCCCAACAACTTCAAACTGTCCTGGCGCGCGCCGGCATCGCCCATGACGTCAAGGAATATCCCCTTGTCGGCCACGCCTTCATGAACGACTTCGGCCTACCCCGCGTTCTCAAACCCGTGGAAACCCTTGCCCGAATGGAGTTCTCGAAGTTGGAGGCCGAAGACTCCTGGCAGCGGGTCTTTGCGTTCTTCGAAGACCATCTCACCTGACAGATCACCAAACATGACCGCAATACTGCAGAAGTCAGCTATTCCGTCGCGGATGCCGCCGTGCACGTTTGATCCGGACCGGTGGGTCAACGCAGGCAACGACGCCGAGGTGAAGGCGTTGTGCCGCTCATGCCCGCGCCGCGCGCGTTGCGCCATCGAGGCCATCAACACCCCGGGCATCTCTGGCGTCGTTGCCGGCGTGCATGTACCCGATGGGGGACGCCCCCGCGCTTTCGCTCTACGCCAGCTGCGAGCGGTGGCGGCCCTCACCGGGATGCCTGAAACACCCTGACTACCTCACGCGAGTTCAGCCGGCTCGGGCGCCGGCTCCGCATCCACCGACGATTCCCGGGTCTGCCTGCGGGCAATGCGGGCCGGACCAGCGACGTACCACGCGGCCGCGGCGAGCAGCACCGCGAGGAAGATCCACGGCATCAAGGCTGCCGGCCAGGCCGGGAGTGGATACACGTTGCGGTAGAAGACGTACCCGAGGCAGCCGGTGACAGTCATCCCGATGATGACGGCGGCACCGATGCCGGCCTGTGGCGCCAAGCGCCGCACCAGAATCGGGATACCCAGTCCCATCAGCATGTAGGCAACCATGTAGCCGAAGGTCCCCAGGGTTCCGGTGTAGGAATACACATCCAGTTCGTTGATTCCGCTGAGCCCCAAGCCAAGCGCCGCAACCAGGGCAGCCACGCTGAGCAAGATGATCGCCACATGCGGGGTCTTGCGGACGGGATGTGTCGCCGCCATCTTGCTGTGCACGAGCTGCGACTCCCCCATCGATCGCAGTACCCGACTTGCTGCTGTCAGTGAGCCGGTCACGCAGGCGAAGTTCGAGGCCACCGCGCCCAGATCGATGCCCAACGCAAGCCAGTGAAAGCCAAGGCCATCGGCCAACGTGTTCAACGGCGTTGCATCGGCGGCCAGATTGTCGGCACCACCGAATCCGACAATCTGAGCGTAAGACGCGTACAGGTAGAGCGCGCCCGCCAGGAGCGCACTGCCCGTGACGGCCCGCGGGATCGTCCGCTGTGGGTCCTTGGCCTCGACGGACAAACACGCAGCCGACTCGAAGCCGACGAAGCCCAGGGTCGCCAACACCATGCCGCTGACCACCTGTTGCACCGTGATGCCGGTGGGCATGAGCGGCGCAAGGGTGAAGCCATGATGAAGTAGAACCATGGTGCACACCAACAGAATTGCTCCGATCGAGAGCACCTCGAGCACCACGCCGGTCCATGCGGAGATCCGGACGCCGCGGATCATCATCCAGGCCGCACAGACCACACACAGGATTTCCAAAACCACCGTCACCGAAATCGAGGTAGCGGGCGCGCCGGCACTCACCGGTGGAGCCACTCCGAGAAGGGGTTTGGTGTACTGCGAGAATTGGGCGACGCAGCCGACGGAGATGAGCAGATACCCGAGAGCGAGACCGGTCGAACCGACGAACCCGACAGCTCTACCGAATGCGGCGGTGATATGTGAGAGCAGGTCCTCCCCCGGCCGCAGCCGCGCGGCCCGGGACACGCACCAGCCCACCAAGAGCAGCACGCACAAGGAGACGGCGTAGGAATACAGGGTGCCTGCGCTGGCGCTGGCCGCCACAAGCGTTGCGCCGGAAACCATCACGGCACTTGGCGCGATACCGGCCGTCGATTGCGCGACGAGCTCGACACCGCTCATACTGGCGGCCGCAAGCCCGGTATCCGCATTCTGCTGAGCATCTCTGAGTTCCTCGAGCCGCTCGACATTGGATATAGACGGCATAGATCGGCCTCCTCATGGTGATTGGTCAGTCCACGAACACGGCGCGGACCGCATGCCGGCTGCAGTGCCGACGGCTGGGGTGTGAGCTAGATGACCTAGCGGGGCAACCGCTTTCGGTTCACCAGGCAACTTTAGAGTCGGGTTGTTACGAGAGGTGACGACGAATGTTAAAAGCGCCGACAAATACATTCGTCATTCACACTGAATGACGCGGCATTGGACAGCGGACACCGGTGTCGAGTAGATGTCTATTCGCGGCGAGTCGGCGCGCGTTTCTGCAGATACAGAAAATTCCGGCTATTGCCCGGTGCTGGAATCAGCGAGCCGACTGTAGTTCCGGGCCGCATACCGAATAGCGTTGTAACACAGAATATCTGGAAAGTCAGCGCAGATTTCTGGCGGCTTCAGAGCACCCGATGACAGGTGAGCGCGGCGCGCCGTTGTGACGCCCATTCACAAACTCTGCATTTCCCTGGATTTCATCGATGAGAATATTTCACAGGGCTTTGACAGCTACGGCTGCCGTCAGCGTGAACTACTTCCTATTGGCGAAGATGATGCGGTGCCATTCTTTTTCGGCGACCGAGGTGATGTCGCTCATCACGTGCTTGATGGTCAGGTATTCCTCGAACGAATAGGCACTCATGTCCTTGCCGAACCCGGAAGCACCGAAACCGCCGTGCGGCATTTCGGAGATGATCGGGATGTGGTCGTTGATCCACACGCAGCCCGCCTGGATTTCGCGCGATGCCCGCTGGGCTCGGTACACGTCACGAGTCCACGCCGAGGCCGCCAACCCGTACTCGGTGTCGTTGGCCTGCCGCAGCGCGTCGTCATCGTCGATGAAGGGTCGCACGGTCAGCACGGGACCGAAAATCTCGTCGCGGTAGATCTCGGAGTCTTCCGCAACATCGGCGATCAGGGTCGGCGGGTAGAACGTACCGGGACCCTCGGGCATGGTTCCGCCCGTCACGATCCGGCCGCCCTGCTGCTGGGCCCGCTCCACCATGCCGGCGACTTTGGTCCGGTGTGGCGTCGAGATCACCGGTCCCAGATCGGTATTCGGGTCGTGCGGGTCGCCGGTGACGACCTTGCCGAACAGTTCGGCAACTCCGGCCACAAAGTCGTCGTACAACGGTTGCGCCACGATGGCGCGGGTCGCCGCGGTGCAATCCTGGCCCGTGTTGATCAGCGATGCCGCCACCGCACCATGGATCGCGGCATCCAAGTCGGCGTCATCGAAGACCACGAACGGAGCCTTACCGCCGAGTTCGAGCTGGGTGCGGTGGCCATGGACGGCCGCAGCTGCCATCACTCGTCGCCCGACCGCTGTCGAGCCGGTGAACGTCACCATGTCGACATCGCGATGCCCAGCAAGGGCTGCGCCGACGTCCGCGCCCAGCCCGGTCACGACATTGAACACACCTTCGGGCAGCCCGGCTTCGCCGGCCAACCGGGCCAGCGTCAGCGTGGTCAGCGGGGTGATCTCGGCAGGCTTGATCACCACGGCACAACCAGCCGCCAACGCGGGCAACGCCTTCCAGACCGCCATCTGCAGCGGGTAGTTCCACGGCGTGATGGTCGCGACCACCCCGACGGCCTCGCGCCGGATGCTCGACGTGTGATCGGCCGAGTACTCGGCACTGGCCTTGCCCTCGAGGTGTCGGGCGGCACCGGCGAAAAAGTCGATGTTGTCGACGCTGCCGGGCACGTCGAAGTTCGCCGCCAGCCGGACCGGTTTACCGGTCTGGCGCACCTCCTGATCCACGAGCTCGTCGGCGTTCTCGGCGGCCAGTTGGGCCAGCCGCGCCAGAACCGTGGCCCGCTCGGCCGGAGTTGCCCGGGCCCAGCTCGGCTGTGCGGCGCGGGCCGCAGCTACTGCAGTGTCCACATCGGCGGGTGTCGCCAGCGCATATGAGGCCACGACAGCACCTGTTGCCGGATTGATGATGTCGAACGGACTGCCGTCTGTCGTCACGATCTTTCCGTTGATGAAGCTACCTGCGACGACCTCGCCTCCACCTGCGCTCACGATCTAGCACGCTACCCCAAGACTGCTGCGGTTTCCACTCGAAATCACGCTTCCTACGACTGATTCCGTCGTACATATTGTGCCGAACGACGAAATCCGTGCACAATTGACGCCATGGCCATCTCCGATGCACCGCCTGATGCCGCTGCGCTGCCTGCGCGAAGTAACCAATCTCGGGGCGGTGCCGCATTCCAGCTCGACGAGCTCTCGAAAGAGATCATCGAGCAGCTGCAGCAGGATGGGAGGCAGTCCTACGCCGCCATCGGTAAAGCAGTCGAACTATCGGAAGCGGCGGTGCGCCAACGGGTCCAGCGCATGATCGACTGCGGCGTCATGCAGATCGTCGCCGTGACCGACCCCGTTCAAATGGGCTTCGGACGCCAGGCCTTGATCGGCGTTCGCTGCACCGGTGATACCACCAAGGTCGCCGACAAACTCGCCGCCATCGAGTCTGTCGACTACGTGGTGCTGACCGCCGGCACCTTCGACATCATCATCGAAGTCGTCTGCGAAGACGACGGCCACCTGCTCGACCTGCTCAACAGCAAGATCCGAGCCGTGCCCGGGGTGTTGTCCACCGAAACGCTCGTCTATCTCAAACTCGTCAAACAGCAATACAACTGGGGCACGCGATGACCACTATCAATGCAGCACAATCACTTTCAACCGACTTGGCAGCCAAGGCCAAGCGGCACCTGTGGGGCCATTTCGCCCGCCACGGGGCCGACATCACCCCGCCCATCATCACCCGCGGCGAGGGCGTCACCATCTTCGACGACCGCGGCAAGAGCTACATCGACGGGCTTTCGGGCCTGTTCGTCGTACAGGTCGGGCACGGCCGCGAAGAACTCGCGGCCGCCGCTGCCCGGCAGGCCGAGCAACTGTCCTTCTTCCCGTTGTGGTCCTACGCAACGCCGACCGCGATCGAACTGGCCGAGCGCATCGCCAACTATGCGCCAGGCGACCTGAACCGAGTCTTCTTCACCACCGGCGGCGGCGAAGCGGTCGAGAGTGCATGGAAGCTGGCCAAGCAGTTTTTCAAGCTGACCGGAAAACCCGGCAAGCACAAGGTGATTTCGCGTTCCATCGCGTACCACGGCACGCCGCAGGGTGCGCTGGCGATCACCGGCATCCCGGCATTCAAGGCGCCGTTCGAACCGCTCACCCCCGGCGGCTTTCGCGCGCCGAACACCAACTTCTACCGGGCGCCCGATGCCTACGCACACGACCCGGAGGCCTTCGGCCGGTACTGCGCCGACCGCATCGCCGAGGCCATCGAATTCGAGGGCCCCGACACCGTCGCCGCAGTGTTCCTGGAGCCGGTGCAGAACGCGGGTGGCTGCTTCCCACCGCCGCCGGGATACTTCCAGCGCGTCCGGGAGATCTGCGACCGGTACGACGTCCTCCTGGTGTCCGACGAGGTGATCTGCGCCTACGGCCGCATCGGCTCGATGTTCGCCTGCGACGATTTCGGCTACGTCCCCGACATCATCACCAGCGCAAAGGGTTTGACGTCCGGCTACTCCCCGATCGGCGCGATGATCGCCAGTGACCGCCTGTTCGAACCCTTCAACGACGGCAAGACGATGTTCGCCCACGGCTACACCTTCGGCGGACACCCGGTGTCGTCGGCGGTGGCGCTGGCCAACCTCGACATCTTCGAGCGCGAGGGCATCAATGACCATGTCAAAGCGAATGCCCCGGCATTCCGGGCAACACTCGAGCAGTTGTACGACCTGCCGATCGTCGGCGACGTCCGTGGCGAGGGATTCTTCTACGGCATCGAGCTCGTGAAAGACAAGGCCACCAGGGAGACCTTCAACGGCGAAGAGTCCGAGCGCCTGCTGCGCGGCTTCCTGACCCCAGCGCTGTGGGAGGCAGGTCTGTACTGCCGCGCCGACGATCGCGGCGACCCAGTGATCCAGCTGGCTCCGCCGCTGATCAGTGGGCAGAAGGAGTTCGACGCGATCTACGACATCCTGCGCACCGTCCTCGACGAAGCGGGGCGACGCCTCTAGACGGCTCTGTCCCGAACTCTTGGCTGCCCGAACAGATTTGGGTGGCTACCCGCCGAAATGGGTGCCGGTCAGATCTTCGGAAGCCGTCCAGACGCGGCGGGCTTCGTCTTGGCTGCGGATTCGGCTGTAGGGCTTCTGTTCGGCGGGTGCACCACCAAGATGCATGAACCCCTTGGGCCCGTACAGCTTTCCGCCGGCATTCGGTGTGGTGGCGGCCATCAGAGCGGTGAGCTTCGCGGTTTCGACAGTTCCGACGATGAGGCCCATTGCTGAGGCTCGCCGGATGAGCCTGACACCGAGAGTATCGCCGTCGCGGCCGATCTCGGGGCGCTCGGCGAGCAGGCTCGTGGGGGCGACGCCGGGGTGGGCGAGATTGCTGGAGATCCCCCAGCCGAGCTCGCGGCTGCGCCGATCAAGCTCGAGGCCGAACAATCCGAAGGCGATCTTGGACTGGCTGTACGCACCGAAGCCGTTGTAGGACTTCTCCCAGTTGAGGTCGTCCCAATTGATTGACCCGCGGTTCGCCGCGATGCTGATCTGCGAGGTCACACGGGCTTTCCCGGCGCGCAGAAGCGGCAGTAGGTGCGCGACGAGGGCGAAGTGTCCCAAGTGATTGGTGCCGAACTGCAGCTCGAACCCGTCGGCCGTCATCTGCCTGGCGGGCGGCGTCATCACGCCGGCGTTGTTGACGAGTAGGTGAATCGGCCGGCCGTCGTCAAGCAGGCGTTGGCTCAGGCTCGCAACCGATTTGAGGGATGAGAGGTCGAGTGCCTCGACTGACACTCGAGCGTTGGGTGTCTCGTTGCGGATCGTGGCAACTGCGGCATCGGCTTTCACGGGATTGCGCGCGGGGAGGACAACCTCGGCGCCGGCCGCGGCCAGGCGACGAGCTGTGCCAAGGCCGATGCCGTCGGTACCGCCGGTCACCACGGCGCGGGTGCCGGTGAGGTCGGGCAGAGTGATATCGATCGGGCCGCGATGCATGGGGTTCCTCCATCAGGTGTGAATTCCACAGTCACACCCGCGGGTACCCGTATCCAGGGATCAGCGATCCCTGGACACGGGACGGAGTGGTCGTACTGTGATTGCGGAGAGGAGACGCAAGTGATCGACCGGGCCGGACTCGCCGAATTTCTCAGGCGCCGCCGTGGCGCACTCCAGCCGGAAGACGTCGGACTACCGCGAGGGCAACGTCGGCGCACTCAAGGTCTGCGGCGCGAGGAGGTCGCGGCGCTTTGTCACATGTCCACCGATTACTACACGCGCCTCGAGCGCGAACGAGGTCCACATCCGTCGCCACAGATGATCGCGGCGATAGCCCAAGGCCTACATCTGAGCCTTGACGAGCGCGACCACCTCTTCCGACTGGCAGGCCACCACGCCCCGCCCCGCGGTGCTACCGGCGACCACATCACCCCGGGGCTGCTGCGAGTGCTGGATCGATTGTCAGACACTGCGGCCGAGATCGTGACCGAACTCGGCGAATCCCTGCGACAGACACCGCTGGCAGTCGCGCTGACCGGGGACGCGACGAAGTTCACCGGCCCCGAACGCAGCATCATCTACCGATGGTTCACCGACCCCGCGAGCCGAGAGATCCATCCCGTAGACGACCACGCATTCCTGTCGGCGATGTACGCATCCGGGTTGCGGGCGAGTCTGGCCCTGCGCGGCCCCGATTCCCGTGCAGCGTGGTATGCCGACATGCTCCTCGCGCGCAGCGAAGAGTTCCGCGGATTGTGGGAAGACCATGCCGTCGGGATTCGGCCCGAGGAGGCAAAACGCTTCCTTCACCCGCAGGTTGGGCTGCTCGAACTCACCTGCCAATACCTCGTCGACCCCCAACAGTCCCACCTGCTCCTCGTGTACACCGCCCAGCCGGGCTCGGAGAGTTACGAGAAGCTGCAACTGCTCGCCGTCGTCGGAAACATCGCCATCGACAACCAATTCGGCTGAGCGCACTACCAGGTGGGCCGAAGTCGCCGGTCGTCGAGACGGCGACTTGCCAAGGCCTGCCCTCGGTAGCGACGAGTTACCATGCAGATTGCGGAGTTTCACATCAGTTCGCTGTCACGGGGCTTCGCGCCAAGCCGGAGTGCGAGGGCCACCAGCAGGACGAGGACCAGACCGGTAGCGGCAGCGTTCATGTCGAACGGTCCGGCGTTGGGCCAACCGGCCTCGGACCGCGCAGATCCGCGCAGGAAAGGCACAATCGCGAAAACCGCGACCACAATTACGCTTTCGCCGACCACCACTACCGGGAAGTGCTCCACCGCGATCCGCCACGCGGTGCGATTATCGCAGTCACGCTGCGCGGCGCGGATGCGTGGCAACAGCACACGCACGTTGTAGGCCCCCGCAGCCATCAGCAGCGCAACGCATATCAGTTTGAGTCCGAGCGCGCGGCCGTACGGTGTGGTCAACAGCTGAGTCGGGGTACCGACGTGGGTCCACGTCATCCAGGTTCCGCTGATGATCAACGCCCCAACCGCATACAGCGCAACGACACTGAAACGCTCCCAGAGACGCCGCCATTCATCGGTAAGGGCTGCGGCACTCTCGCGGACATCGCTGTTGCCGGCCGGGCGTCGCCCCATCACCGCCACCGTGGCCAGCACGATGAGGCCCCCGGCCCACAGCAGGGCGCCAACCACATGGGCGATCGTCAGCACGACGCTGGGCAACGCATGCGCCGTCAACGTCCGGCTGATCAGCTGCGGTACGACCGCGGTCAGGACAGCGCAGCCGGCCACACCGATGCCGGCCGAGCGTGACGGATGCCACCGGACCCAGAGCAAACCTCCGATGGTCAGCAAGTAGAAAAATGACTGCACGACAGCGATTTCGCCCGACCCGAGCCAACCACCGCGCGCGGGTGGGGCCGTGATGAATGCAGATACTGCCTGCCATGAGAGCGCCTGCACGAGTCCGGTTTTCGCGAACGCCGCCACCGCACTCAGGTGATGCAGGACCGACGTCGCAAAAACCAGGGCCGCCACCGGAAGCGCGAGGCGACCCAGCCGCCGTGCCAGGATGCCGTGGGCAGAGCACGGACTGACCAGCAAGGCCATGCCCACACCGATTCCCGTGGCACTGGCCAGTCCGATGTCATAGAGGACCTGCGTGACCACGGCCATTGCGCTCGGAGACGGAGGTGTCATGGCTCAACCCACCACCACGGGAGCGTCCGAATCGCCGACTCTCATTGTGTTCGTAGCTGATTCCTGAAAACGTGGCACGCGTATGTTTCCTCGATCGACATGTCCTGGGCAGTCTCGTGTGCACCGGATCACCCGCCATCGTTGTGCCCGCGCGTGGGTGCACGGTCAGCGCAACATGTCAACAGGCTATGAATCGAGACGTGACGACGTTTCGACCGGGCCGGCGAGCTCAACGCGCTACACCGGCTACTACACACATGTCGGCGCTGCCGACCTAGTGGCGCATTGATTAAGCCCGTTCCTGCGAAACCAACTACGACCGACGCAGAGCGGGTCGGCATGATCATTCACACTCAGCGCAGTGAGTCGTTGTATCCGCTTCTGGCGCCGGTCACGAACGGTCTGCGCCGGAACGCATTCCGGCCATGAGCAGACTCAAGCCGTAGTCGAATCGCGCGTCGAAGTCGAGCAGCTGCACGACGGGGCCGGACGCGAGGTGTGGGAAGTCTCCCGAGCGGACGACACCCTCCAGCGTCTCGGTCTCGCCGCCGGCGGCGCCCTGCTGTTCAAGGACTTCACCAAGGACGTAGCAGAACAGCGAGCTGGCCGCCCACAACGCATGTTCGCGGGCCAGGCCGCCGGCCCGGACACTGCCGACGAGCGTATCGATGAAGGTCAGGTTGGCCCGCTTGGCAGCATAGTTTCCGCCGACGATCCGCGCCCCGTCGCGCTGTGACAGCAGTGCCGAACGCAGACCCCCTGCAAGGCTTTTGACGCGATCGACCCAATCCGGGTGGTCCAGGCGCGCATTGTCGAGCGCCTTCGCCAGGATCGCCTCGGCCATCTCGTCGATGAGGGCGTCCTTGCCGTCGACCAGTCGGTAGATGGTCGGGAGGTGGGCCCGCAGCCGGTCGGCCAGCCGGCGCATGGTCAGCGATTCCAGCCCGGACTCGTTTACCAGTGCCAGGGCTTCCCCGACCACTCGGTCCACCGACAGGTTGGCGAGCGCCACACGATCGGGGCCAGTCGAGGCGGTTGACACGTTAACAATGTTAACACTACGCTCCGACCTGCGATTAACATTGTTAATGCGAAGGAGGGCGTGGCGTGGGCAGCGAACTGGGAGCCGATGGGATTGGCGTCGCGGTCCGGCAACTCCGATGGGAGGCCGACGGTGTGGTGTCCGTGCAATTGCAGCCGCGTTGTGGCGAGCTACTGCCAGCCTGGGAACCCGGAGCGCACATCGATCTGCTCCTGCCCACCGGCATCCAGCGTCAGTACTCGTTGTGCGGGCCGGTCGGTGAGCGCTCGTACTACCGCATCGGGGTGCGCCGGGAACGGACCAGCCACGGCGGCTCCGAGTACGTCCACGCGTTTCTGCGTCCAGGACAACAACTTACGGTCGCCGGCCTGCGGAATACATTCGAGCTGCGTCCGGCCGCCTCGTACATCTTCGTCGCCGGCGGCATCGGCATCACCCCTATCCTCCCGATGCTCCGTCAGGCCGAATCCTGGGGCCTGGACTGGAAACTGCTCTACGGTGGGCACACCGCCGCCTCGATGCCGTTCGCCGACGAACTCGGCGAATACGGAACGCGGGTGAGCTTCTACGCCTCTGACGCCGACGGTCGCATCCCTCTCGGCGAGCATTTCGCTCGGGTTCAGCCCGGGGCGCAGATCTATGCCTGCGGCCCTGCAGCACTGCTGTCGGCGCTGCAGGACGCCACCGCCCATTGGCCGACGGACAGTCTGCATCTCGAGCGCTTCAAACCAGGCAAGCGGACGGCATCCGCAGACGCTCCGGTCGAAGTGGTGTGTGCAGCGTCAGACAGGACCGTCAATGTCGAAGCGGGCCAAAGCATTCTCGCCGCACTCGACAATGCCGGGGTCAAGGTGCCGTCGTCGTGCCGATCCGGGATCTGCGGGGCGTGTGAGACCGCCGTGCTCGAGGGCGTCCCCGACCACCGCGACGACATCCTCTCGGAGTCCGAGCGCGCCGCCAACGACCGCATGTTCATCTGTGTTTCGCGCGCCCAGACTCCCCGACTCGTTCTCGATGCTTAGGTAATCCATGCTGCAATCAACAGGTACAGCGGCAGATTCGTACTCCCCCATCTCCATGGAGCGGGTGAGGGAGATCGTCGGATACCCGGAGAGGTTCATCGCCGAGAAGAAGGAGCCGAAACTCGGTGAATTCTCGGCTCGCTTCATCGCGCACAGCCCGTTCTTCTGCATGGCCACCGTCGGCGCCGACGGTCAGCTGGACACCAGCCCGCGGGGCGACCCACCCGGTTCGGTGCGGATCCTCGACCCGTGGACGCTCGCCATCCCCGACCGGCCGGGCAACAAGCTCGCTGATACCCACGAGAACATCACCGAGCATCCCGCGGTGGGACTGGTCTTCTTCGTGCCGGGCATCCGCGAGGTGATCCGGGTGAACGGGGACGCGTTCGTCACCGATGACCCTGAATTGCTCGAGATGCTCAGCGCCGACGGCAAACCCGCGGTGTTGGCCACCATCGTGCGCATCCGCGAGGTGTTCGGGCAATGCGGCAAGGCCGTCATCCGGGCCAAGCTGTGGGAAGGTGACAGCCGCGGACTGGCCGACGCTGTGACATTAGGCGGGGACTTCTACACCCTCACGATCACCGAGAGCGCGGCGAAGATGGCTGAGAAACTCGGCGACCTGGCGGGGTCACTCCACGCGGTGATCGACGTTCATTACGAGAACGAGTTGTACTGACCTCAGACCGCAACCGGGCAGCTCGGCCACCCGCCGAGAAACCCACGGTGGTGCCCAAGTTGGTCGCACCCAAGCGTCTAGATCACCGGCTGGAGCTGGAATCGGGGCGTTGGTGGCCCCGTGAGTGCCTTGCCTCTTCCGGCTGAGGACTTACGACAGGGCACGCCTAGTGAAACAGACTGAGGTTGAGGCTTGGGAGGGATAAGCCAGGCATGCCCAATGACAGCGGGACCGACAGGTTCACGTTGGGCGCCGGCAAACTCGACAGGTTGATCGGCGGAAAGCCACCCAGGCTCCAATCATCGCCCCAGTCAAGACCGTTGGTGTTGTTACGTGCCGTCTTCCCGGAGCGGGAATGGCCGGCCTGATTGTCCTGGTTGACCGTATCGGGCGAGGCCTGTGCAATGCCGACACCAGTCAGCGAAATAGCGAGCGCAGCGGCTGAAATGACGGTACTTCGGGTGATCAGTTTGATTCTCATGCGGCAGGGACCTCCCTCGATTGGCTGCCGTGCTGGGCAAAACGTAGCCGCCGACTCTGGGAAATCCGTATCGACGTCATAGGAGTCGGCTATGCCTACCCCGGATCCCGAGTTTCCGTATCGTCGCTGTACGGCCGAGGCGCCATACAAAAGCCTCTACCGACTCCAGAAGATACTGTCCAACAACGGTATTCACTGGAATCTAGCACTCACGGAGTCTTGCCAAGAAGATCGACCACATGCGCACGGACTTTGCGACTCCGCGAGTTTCGTTGCCTGACACCTAGCAGCCTGCGCCAGAGCTGCTGGACCGCACCAACTTTCGTTCACCCCAAACAACGGTCCCATTATGGCGTGGCGATTCAGCGGCCAGGACAGACTCGCGACATTCGACCGTGACGATGGTCATGGGTAGGGCCGGCTGTGACTCAAAACCAGCTGTATTCATACGTTTTCGCAAGCAATGTCCTAGAGGTTTGATGGATTCGGCCGATAGCTTCACGTCCGTACTGGGCAGCGGGTCGGGGCCGGCGAAGTTCCCGGGCCACACCGGTCGCACCAGGCACCGAGGTCGCTGCATCTCGGCAATCCCACGGCCTGCCTCACCCGCCATCGGGCCAAATCGCCGCCTGGTTCGGCAAATCGACACCTGGATCGGAGCACATCATCGTCATGACAATCCACTACACCGCTGAAGAGAACCTCGGTCAACCAGCGCGGGTACAGCTACTGCGCCGGGTTCTGGGGTCGGTCAGCGATGCCGCCGAACCCATCGTCGACCTGATGCGCCCTTACGTCGAAGGGCTCGAGAGCCTGCCGGCCGACGGCCGATTTCTGTTGGTGGCGAACCACACTCAGAGCTTCATCGAGGTGCCGCTGATCCTGCACTACGTGCGGCGCGGCATCGGGACGCGGGTGCGGCCGCTGGCAGAGCGGGGTATCGGCAAGATGGGCGGCCCCATGGGAGATGTGGTCGCCGCCGTCGGCGCCGTGGTCGGATCTCCGGAAAACGCCCAGGAATTGATGCGGAACAACGACACAATTCTGGTGTTTCCCGGCGGCGGCCGCGAGCTCGCCAAGTTCAAAGGCGAAGAGAACACCATCAACTGGCTCGGCCGAGCGGGCTTCGCCCGCGAAGCCATCATCGGCGGCTACCCGATCGTGCCGGTGACCCTGGTCGGCGGCGACGACATGTACCAGCATCTGTTCACCCGCGACAGCACGCTGGGCCGGCTCAGCATGACGATCAGCGAGAAGATCACCGGCCGTCCGAACATGCCGATCCCGCTGATGCGAGGGATCGGTCCCACTCTCATCCCACGGCCGCAGCGCATGTACCTGAGGTTCGGTGCCCCCATCACCACGACCAAACCCGCCGATGTCTCCGGTGAGACATGGATCGCCACGGTCAAGGAGACCACCCAGGAAGCGCTGGAAACCAGCTTCGTCGACCTTCTGAGCGTTCGCGCCGCCGACCCCTACCGCGCATTGAATCCGCTGGCGTGGCCCCGTGCCGCACGCCCGGTCAACATGAGCGACGACGCCCGTGGCTAGCCGAGTTCGCACCGAAGGCCGCGCCGGCCTGCTCCCCGGGGAGATGGCACACGCCGCGACGGTCGCTGCGGCCTCAGCAGGCCTGGCGATCTCGACAGCCGTGGTGCCGGTGACGGCATTCCTGGCCTTGGCCGCCGTCGTGCCGATCGGGCTACTCGCTCACCGCCACCGGCTACGGGTATTGATCACCGCTGCCATCGCCGGTGCGATGATCGCATTCCTCATCATTGGTGTGCCCGGCGCCATTACCGTGCTGTCCTGCGCCTACATCGGAGGGCTGGCCGGCATCGTCAAACGCCGCGGCGGCGGTATCGTCACCGTCGCCCTCACCGGTCTCACCGCAGGCGCGGTCCTCGGGACCGTCACAGCCGGCATCTTGCTGGTGCTGACGCCGTTGCGGTCGCTGATCTTCAGCGCCTTGAACGCGACGACGAACGGACTGGTTGCCGCCCTACACGCCGTTCCCGCCCTACGTGACCTCGGCGACGGCTTGGCGCACCTGACCTCGGCCGGATTCAGAGCCTGGCCACTGCTGCTAACCGGCTGGATGGCGGCCGTCGTGACGCTCGTGTCTGTCATCGGCTGGTGGATCATGTCCGGTGTCCTGCGGCGCCTCGGCGGGATCCCCGACGTCCACAAACTCGACCCGCCCCCGGCCGACCTGGCCGGGGCCGCCCCCGCCCCGCTGCCGATGCATCTGGACCACGTCAGCTTCCGGTATCCCGACGCCGAACACGACGCGCTGGCGCCGACCAACTTCACCGTCGATGTCGGCGAGCGTCTCGCCGTGGTCGGTGGCAACGGGTCCGGCAAAAGCACACTGGGACGCATTCTCGCCGGCGCCGAACCCACCACCGGCGCGGTCCACCGGCCCGGTGCAGTCGGCCTGGGCCGCATTGGAGGCACCGCTGTGGTGCTGCAACACCCGGAGACACAGGTGCTGGGTATGCGGGTTGCTGACGACGTCGTCTGGGGCCTGCCCCCGGACACACCGGTGGACGTTGATGCAATCCTGCACCGGGTAGGTCTGGCCGGGATGCGTGAGCGCGCGACAAATGGCCTGTCCGGAGGTGAACTGCAGCGCCTGGCCGTGGCCGCTGCGCTGGCCCGCTCGCCGAAACTTCTGGTAGCCGACGAAATCACCTCAATGGTGGACCCCGAGGGCCGTGAAGCGCTGCTGGCGGTGGTCGACGGCCTGACCGCACACCAGCAAATGTCAGTCGTCGAGATCACCCACTACCGCGACGAAGCCGAGAGCGCCGACCGGGTCATCAGCCTGTCCGGAACCGGAAATGACACCGCCATGGTGTCCACCGTCGCGGCACCCACTTCAGCCCCGGCCGCTGTCGGTCGCCTGCCCGCGGCAACCGGCGTGCCCGTGCTGCGACTGGACGGCGTCAGCCATCAGTACGCGACGGGCACCCCATGGGCACACACCACGCTGTCCGACATCAACCTCACTGTGCACCAGGGCGATGGCATTTTGATCCACGGCGGCAACGGGTCCGGCAAGTCGACGCTGGCATGGATCATGGCCGGCCTGACCGCGCCTTCCGCAGGATCGGTCCAGATCGATGGCCAACCCGCCGCTGAACAGGTCGGCACGATCGCCATCGCCTTCCAAGCCGCGCGCCTACAACTCATGCGGCCGCGGGTCGATTTGGAAATCGCATCCGCCGCAGGATTCGATGCAGATGAGACGGATCGCGTGGTGGCCGCGCTGGCCAGTGTCGGCCTGCACGCCGCACTCGCGCGGCGCCGCGTCAATCAACTCTCCGGCGGACAGCAGCGCCGACTGGTGCTCGCGGGCCTATTGGCCCGCAGGCCCCGGGTGCTGATCCTCGACGAGCCCCTGGCCGGCCTGGATGCTGGCAGCGCACGCGATCTCGTGCAGATGCTGACCGACCTGCGCCACACCACCGGATTGACGATCATCATGATCTCGCACGACTTCCTCGGCCTGGACCAGTTGTGCCCGCGAGTGGTCCGCCTGCACAACGGCGCGATCGAGACTCCAGTGTCGCCCGCGACGGGGGCATCGTCATGACACCCCGTACGCAAGACAAGTCTCGGGGCCCGAGGCCGCTGGTACTCATGCGACCCATCCCGGGAACAAGCCCGGTCCACTCGTTGTGGGCCGGCACCAAGATCATCGTCGCCATCGCCGTCGCGGTGATGCTGGCCATCGATCCCAGCCCCGTCCCGATCGCCGCGGTCGGCGTCCTGGACCTGGCGGCCATCTGGCTCGCACGCATCCCGAGGACCGCCTTTCCGTCCGTACCGCCGCCGGTATGGGCAGTCGTCTTGATCGGCTCCGCGGTCCTCCTGTGCGCAGGCGGGCCCCCGTTGGTCGTCATCGCCGGCCTGCATGTGGAACTCGGTGGCCTCCTTCAATTCCTGCAACTCTCGGCGCTGACCATGGTCCTGTTGCTCACAGGTGCGGTGCTCTCTTGGACCACTGACGTCGCCGATGTCGCGCCGGCCATCGCGACACTGGGCCGCCCATTGCGCCGACTGGCTATCCCTGTCGACGACCTCGCGGTGGCCCTGGCCTTGGCACTGCGGTCGTTCCCCATGCTGATCGACGAATTCAGGGTCGTGAACGCGGCCCGCACCTTGCGGCCCGCACCAGAGCTGAGCGGGATACGACGGGTGCGACAGCGTATCCGCGACGGTGTCGACCTGATAGCCACCGTCACTGCAATGATGTTTCGCCGCGCCGACGAAATGGGCGATGCGATCGCCGCCCGAGGTGGAACCGGACAACTCACCGCCGGCCGCACCAAACTCCGCCGGTCCGATTGGGTAGCACTGGCGATCGCCGGCGCCGTCTGCGCCACTGCCCTCGGTCTCGATGTGACCATGGGCGGCATCGGCGGTCCGCCGGGTCGTCACTAGGGTTGGGGACCAGCCTGCGCGGGCATCCCTGGATATCACCGGCACTCAGCGATCAATGAATCACGTTGTTGCCGACCGTCTTTCGTCTCGATGCGTCTTCTGGCCGCTCGGTGCACCGCCACATCCGCCGGATATCGGCGTATCCAATCGCGGAAGGTGATCACTCCGCGATTGTCGAAGAGTTTTTATGAATTCCCGGCCGCGATGATTATTCGTTCTCCGATTACGCCGTCGCCGAACGCGCGACGGTCACCAATCGCTTTACCCGGTCAGACGGACGGAAGACGACAGCCAAAACTGATACGGCGGCCCTAATCGACCGACAGTTTCTGCCTATGTTCGCCGACTACCGTCGATTCCGTCGCCCACCGAATTTGGCAGAGGAGAAGGACATCGTGAAGAAGTCACGTCTAGTAGTCGGATCAGTGGCCGTATGTGCCGGATTGGCTTTCAGCGCAATCGGATTCGAAACGGCAACGGCCGGCGCGATGCCACCGCCCCCACCCGGACCGGGAGCCCCGGGGGCACCGGGAGGGTGTGTTCTGCTGCTGCCGTGTGTCGGTCCACCTGCGCCCCCGCCTCCAGCGCTTGGAGTACCGAACATTCTCGGGATTCCATTGCTTCCACCGCTATAGGCCGACGGTGAAAATGGGAGGCCTGGATCGATCTCCTGATCCAGGCCTCCCGCATTCGTTCGACCAAATGAATGGACGACGCGCAGGGGGTTTCATGAACCCGACTGCTGGTACTCCCTAGAGATGCCCGACGAGATGCGGCGGACCAGGCAAGTACTCCCGGGCCAAGGCGGGACCCGACCGATGTTGGGTGGTCACGCCAGACAATCAACAATCAACTACCACCTGAAAGCTGTGTTTCATAGGTCATCCATAGGTCAACCACAGATCGTCGCTAATCCGGTTGGCAACAATGACGCGATGCGACACTCGCCAGACGCCTACGAGGCGACCCGTCGGCCACAAGCCACCGGCCCTGCAGCTCCGGCCCCGATGACTCGCCACGACGGCAGCCCGATCGAGGTGCTCGTGGTCGACGATGAACCGGCACTCGGCGACCTGGTCGCCATGGCGCTGCGCTACGAGGGCTGGCTCGTCACGGCAGCATGCGACGGTGCATCGGCCATCAAAAAGGCCGCCGACGAGAAACCCGACATCGTGGTGCTCGACATCATGTTGCCCGACATGAGTGGCCTCGACGTCCTCCACGAACTTCACCGCATCCGCCCAGAACTACCAGTGCTGCTGCTCACCGCAAAAGACACCATCGAAGATCGCATCGCTGGATTGTCCGCGGGCGGAGACGATTACGTCACGAAGCCGTTCAACGTCGAAGAAATGGTCCTCCGCATGCGGGCACTGGTTCGCCGGTCCGGCATCGGGTTTGCCGCCGACAGTGCTCAACTCGTCGTCGGCGATCTGGTGCTAGACGAAGACAGCCGCGAAGTAACCCGTGCGGGAGCGGAAATCAATTTGACCGCAACTGAATTCGAAGTTCTTCGGTTGATGATGAACAACCCGAGACGGGTACTTACCAAAGCCCAGATCCTCCGCGCCGTATGGGACTGGGATTTCGAGGGCCGCTCCAACGTTGTCGAGCTGTACATCTCGTACCTCCGCAAGAAGATCGATGCCGACCGCACGCCCATGATCCAAACGGTCCGCGGGATCGGCTATGTCCTCAAACCTCAGTGACATCGTGGTGGCGGACCCTGCCCCATCATCGCGATGTCGCTGGAATTGCGCGCCGCGTACATGGACGTTGCGGAGCCGCCTGATCGTCGTGGTTGCGGTGCTCGGAGCAGGACTGTGCACCGCTGTCGGAGCCGCCACCCTGGTTGCGCTCCGGCACTTCCTCATCAACCAACTCGACAGCCAGGTTTCCGACGCCGAATCGCGGTCCGTAACGTTCTTTGAGTTCGGACCGCCGCCATTCCTGCGATTCTCCGGTCCCGGGCCGATGTTTCTCGACGCGCCCGGCCAATCGGCAGGCACCGTGGGCGCCATCATTTCGGGGCCCGGTCAGAGTCAGGCGGCAGTCATCATGACCAGCGGCGATCGGCGCTCCGTCAGCCCTGCGGCACTGACACAGCTAGAGCGAGTTCCCCAGGGGCACAAGGTGAGTGTCTACCTCGACGGTCTGGGCCTTTACCGCCTTACCGCGCAGCAGTCCCGGGATACGGTTGTGGTGGCAGGCCTGCCGGTATCGGGAGTACAACAGACGCTGGGATCGGTCACCTGGATGATCGGTGGGTTCTCTGCGGTGGCGCTGGCGGCGGCGATCGCCGCTGGGAGCGCGATGATTCGCCGTGAGCTCGTCCCGCTGTCAAGGATGTCCGAAGCCGCGCAACACGTTGCCGAACTTCCGTTGCACGAAGGCGACGTACGACTTCCGTCCCAGATCGAACCGGTCAACGCCGACGCCGCGCATACAGAGGTGGGCCGGCTGGGCACCGCCCTCAACCGCATGGTCGACCGGGTAGCCGACGGATTGGCCACCCGCCACGCAAGCGAGACCCGCGTACGCCAGTTCGTCGCCGACGCCAGTCACGAATTGCGTACGCCGCTGGCCTCCATCCAGGGCTACACCGAGGTGGCACGACGTTTGGTGGCCGAGAGGCCTGATGCGCGACGCGACGATCTGGTCTACGCGCTCACCCGGGTCCACGCCGAGTCCCGGCGCATGAGCCAGTTGGTCGAGGACATGCTGCTGCTGGCCCGGCTGGACGCCGGCCGCCCACTCGAGAACAACGACGTCGACCTATCCCAAATGGTCATCGACGCCGTGAGCGACGCCCACATGGCGGGGCCTGAACATCGTTGGGCCCTAGACCTTCCAGACCAGCCTGTCGTTGTGGTCGGTGACCGCCAGCGGCTGCACCAGGTACTGGCCAACTTGCTGTCGAACGCCCGCGTCCACACCCCCGCCGGCACCAAGGTGGCCACCACACTCGCCGTGGGCGACGACGGATCAACAACACTGACGGTGGCCGACAGCGGCCCCGGAATTCCGCCCGATCTACTGCCGGAAATCTTCGAACGCTTCGCCCGCGGCGACGAATCCCGCTCACGAGCGGCAGGCAGCACCGGCCTCGGATTGGCCATCGCCCAGGCGGTAGCTCAAGCCCACGGCGGCACCATCTCAGTCAACAGTGGCCCGAACGGGTCTGCGTTCACGGTGACGCTGCCGGCACGCGGCCCACAGTCATAGCCGCGCCCCACAGTTGCCCAACGATCTTCCCAGGTAAGTCACAGAAGATGAGCGCATGCTGCAGAACCCGACGTTGCATCCGGCACGACTGCCGCAGGCCGCTCGTTCACAGTCCGACCCGCGGTGGGCGCGCACAGCGCTCGCCGGCCTCTTGGCGGCCACCGCGGTCTTGTGGACCGTGACTCTCGGCCGAATGGGTTGGGCCAACGCCTTTTACGCCGCGGCCGTGCAGGCAGGCGCGCAGAGCTGGAAGGCATTCCTGTTCGGCTCGTCGGATGCCGAAAACTCCATCACCGTGGACAAGCCGCCCGCATCGCTGTGGCCGATGGAGCTCAGCGCCCGAATCTTCGGCGTCAACACGTGGTCGATTCTGCTACCACAAGTGCTGATCGGCCTCGCCTCTATCGCACTTCTGTACGTGATCGTCCGCCGGCAATTCGGTGCGGTCGCGGGCCTGATCGCCGGCGGCGCACTGGCTTTGACGCCGGTGGCCACTCTGATGTTTCGCTACAACAATCCGGATGCCCTGCTGGTGTTGCTCATGATCGGCGCGGTTGGTGCCCTACTGCGCGCCGTCGAGGACGGCCGCACGCGGTGGCTGGCGTTTTGCGGCGCACTCATCGGATTCGGTTTTCTGACAAAGCAATTGCAAGTCATGCTCGTGGTACCCGCGTTGGTCCTCACCTATCTGATCGCCGGGCCGACCCGGCTGCGTACCCGGGGGCTGCAACTGATCGCAGCGCTGCTGTCGATGGTCACGGCGGGCGGTTGGTGGGTAGCCCTGGTCGAGTTGATCCCGAACCGCAGCCGGCCCTACATCGGTGGTTCGACCGACAACAGCTTCCTGAACCTGACGTTCGGATACAACGGAATATCTCGGCTCAGTGGCAGCCACGGCGGATTACCGGAGCTACCCGCCGGCGCGGAGTTGCCGCCAGGTAGTAAGCATGGCGGCTTCCCATTCGGTTCCGATCCCAACATCCTTCGGTTGTTCACGGGCGCGTCCGCGGCACAGATATCGTGGCTTCTGCCGGCCGCTCTGATCTTCCTCGTCGCGGGAATAATCCTGTGCGGCAGGGCGTCCAGAACCGAGCCGCAGCGAGCTCAGTACCTGGTCTGGGGCGGCTGGCTGCTCGGCACCGGCGTCATCTTCAGCTTCATGTCCGGCCTCTATCACGACTACTACACGATGGCGCTCTCCCCCGCCATTGCCGCACTGGTCGGCATCGGAGCCACCGAGCTTTGGCGACGCCGAGCCACCATGTGGATCGGTCTGACCCTGGCAGCGGCGATTGCACTGACCACGGGCTGGTCTTGGGTACTGCTGAACCGCACACCGGATTTCGCGCCTTGGCTGCGTTGGCCGGTGGCGGTGATCGGCGCCGGCGCCGCGCTGATCCTCGTAGCCGATGTACTGCGCGGCATCCCGTTCGGATCGTGGGCGGCCCCACTTGCTGTCGTCGCAGTGCTGGCCGGTCCGCTGGCCTACTGTGTAGAGACCGTAGCCACCCCGCACAACGGCGGCATCGTGACCGCCGGCCCGCAGCTCAGCAGCCAGCACTTCCCCAGCATGCCACCCGGCTTCGATACCGCATCGAGCACGCGGCTGGAACAGCTGCTCGAAGCGAATGCAGACAACTACCAGTGGGTGGCGGCCACCAACGGCGCCAATGACGCCGCCACTTACCAGTTGGCGACCGGCCACGCGGTGATGCCGATCGGCGGCTTTGGGGGCATGGACCCATCACCGACCCTGGCGCAGTTCCAGCAGTACGCCGCCCAGGGGCGGATTCACTACTACATTGCCTCCCGCGGCCCCAGATTCCCCGGCGGACAAAGCGGGGCGCAGACCGAGGGCGACAAGATCGCCGACTGGGTGAAACAGAGTTTCACCGCCGCCACCGTCGACGGTGTGACCTACTACGACCTCACCGCGGACCAACACAGCGCATCCTAGGCAGGAATTGTCCAATACCGTTGTCGGATAGCCGAAGAATGCAGCGGCCGTGGCGTGTGCTGGCTAGGTCAGGCCGCGTCCGGCCGGATTGGGACCACGCAGGCTCAGGACCGCAGTAACCGCCGCACCGACGCCTGCGCCCACACTCACCGACGCGATCACCAATAATGCCATCCTGGCCAGACGATGCGTCCTGTACTGCTTGGGCATATGCGCATCTCCCCACTGTGAAACAAGCTGACAGGCGCCGACTTTAGCCCACGTCGTTGGGGCCCGCCGGACTAGCGACCTTTGCGAATTCTGCCCTACGTGGGCAATTTCGCGCCGGTACGTGACGACACGATCATTATCTAGCGCATTCATAATACGCTGTGCGCCAATTGATTACACAATCATGTGTGCCGAATAGCCGGTCGGCGCCCGATCCTCAACAATTGGACCAGCAGGGTCATAACCGCCACGCGCGCCTCAATATCCATATCTGGGTGATACAAGATCCATAGGAATTCCCAAGGTCAAACCTCGCGCACGCTCATGCCGACCTGGACGGCCAAAACAAGCAGCTCCACCGGGTAGTGAAGACCGATTAGTCAAAATCAATGCAGCGCAACAGGACTGCACAAGGGGTGCGACACGCGAGAGACCGGGAGGACTGGTCGCTCGCGTGTCGCACTAATTGAGATGATGCCGGAAGGTCATCACCGATAACCAACAGGCTGTCGCGGGCCCATTGGCGAATCCAGCCTATGACCTCCTGCTATGCACGAGCTGTCGTGCGCATAGGAAATAACAATCAGAATTGTAGTCACGACAGGAATCCTCGCGATGAACTGCCCGCCACTGCGTGCAGAGGACGCCGGCACGCGCTCGGTCGCCACTTCCGAGTACGGGGATAAGGGCTGAGCCACTGAAGGTTTCGGAAGGATCGCAGGCCCGATCGACGTCGACGTACCTCGCCGCAGGAACATCCGCCGTTGATCTCGGGGCGATGCGCGGCGACCTTGGCTGCGCTGTTCGGCATGTTGAAGCATCCTGTGCATCAACGCGTTTCGAAGCCGATGCCCACATCGACGACGATGACAAGAGGCATGCATGACACAAAATGGCGGCGGCGCAGCACGCGATTTCACGCGCGCTGCGCCGCCTGGACAGTTTGTCAGGGAATCCTCTTGATCACCGCGGCGGCGGAGGCGGCGGCGGGCACGGAGCGGGTGGCGGTGCGCACTGGCTTGGCGGCGGCAGAGGCGGACCGGCATTGGCCACACCTGCACCAAGCAGGCTGGCGGTCAATCCAAGCCCGGTGATGAATACGGCGGCGCCGACAAACTTGGGCCGACGTGTGATTGAGCTGGACATGTAGCTCCCTTCCTAGGTGAATCAGTCTGTCCTGCAACGACTGTAGTGCACAAGGTGGTCTGTAGAACGTCATCGGACCTGTGGCATCCATATGCATTTTCAGGCTCGCCACTGAGATGAATTGATAGAAAACCCACAACGCCAGCGGGGCGCGACAGCCGATACGCCGACCCATAATGGAGCCATGGCACCGATCGAACGCCTCAAGGCGGGCCGTCCGTCGGCAGCAACAACCGCCGCCAACCGTCAGCGCATTCTGCGTGCAGCGCGAGAGACGTTCATTGAATTCGGTTACACCACCGCGACATTCGATGTCATTGCAACACGGGCTGGCTTGTCCAGACCGGCACTGCACTATCACTTTGCCAACAAATCGGAGTTGTACCGCGACGCCATTGACCGCCCGGCGGTCGATGTAGTGGCGGCAGCGGCCGCTACGGCCCGGCGCTCGAAAACGTTTCCCGCACAGCTTGTCAGCTTCTTTTCAGCGGCCCTGGGCGCCGACGACCCTGGCGAGTGCAACGCCCAACTTGTTGCCGCCGCCGTGCGCGAATCGGTTCGCAATGAAACACGAATCGTCACTGACCGCTCGGTGCTTCGTATGTCCCGGGCATTCATCTCGTCGGCAATGCGTGATGCTATCGATCGAGGCGAGCTCAGCGATGAGGTCAACATCATCGATGCCGTCGAAACGATGGTCGCGGTTCTTTGCGGTATCGCCGCTTACCCCTCGGCAGTTGGCCCTGCCGACAACCTTCCGGCCATCGTGAGTACTTTCGAACTGCTGATCACCGACAGACTCCTTGCCGGTTGACCCGTCGTACCGGCGGCCTACAGAGCTGCAAACACCACCTGCGCATGAGCGACAGTCCGGCCGCCAGCCGCAGTTGCACATGTGTCGCGGTTGACATGATTCACATACAAAAACCCCACGAGTACAACATCATTCGGCCCTATCCTGCCTAGATCATCATCGGCGCTGAATCAACGACCAAGGCATTACCAGGACGGGAAAGAACTGTTGAAGACTTTGAAATTCGGCCTCGTGATGAGCATCTGTGCGGTCGTGGCGTTATCCGTCGGAGCGGGGCCCTCACGCGCGGATCTAGACAACCAGCTGAGCTTGGTGGACGGCCTCGATCGCACCTTGACGGTGCAGCAGTGGGACACGTTCCTCAACGGTGTATTTCCGTTGGACCGCAACCGGCTGACACGTGAGTGGTTCCACTCCGGCCGCGCCACCTACAAATGTGATGGCAACGGCTGCGGCCAGTTCACCGGCACGTTGGAGCTGGGCTATCAGATCGGCTTCCCGTGGGCATTGGGCGTAGGCATCAACTTCAGCTACACCACGCCGAACATTCTCCTCGACGACGTCAACCCCGGCACATTCAACAGTAGCGGGAGCGGCGGTGGCGGCATCATCACACCAAACCTGTTGCCGGGTGTATCGATCTCCGCGGATCTAGGCAACGGCCCGGGTATCCAGGAAGTCGCGACGTTCTCGGTGGACGTTTCCGGCCCGACGGGTTCAGTGGCGGTGTCCAACGCGCACGGCACTGTGACCGGTGCAGCCGGCGGCGTGCTCTTGCGGCCCTTTGCTCGCCTGATCGCCAAGACCGGTGACTCGGTGACCACCTACGGTGAGCCCTGGAACATGAACTAACCGGCAGCCGTCGAGGCATGGAGGCGTTGGCTGAGGAAGACACGGCCCAGAAGACGCCCGGACGCGCCTTGGCCGCCGAGATGAGTCGGTCGAGGGACGGGGCGAGGTCGAAGATCAAATGGATCCCCAGCGAAGTAGCGGAGCCGCCAAACGAGCGGCATTCAGACGGGGTTGTGCGCCGAGATCGCCAGCCCGCCAGCGTGACCCAGCGCTGACTCACTCCGTGACGAGCGGGTCGACCGCCCGGCCGCATCCCGGTTGCACCTGCGGCAACCGGGCTACGCGCCGGGCGGTCGAGTCGCTGCACCAGGATCAGAACGGCGGAGGCGGGAGTAGTGGGCCGCCCGGGGCCGGCGGAGCCCCTGGACCCGGAGGAGGAGCGAGGCCGGGTCCACCGGGCGGCGGGGGCGCACCGGGCCCCGGCGGCAGGATGCCCGGCCCGGGCGGTGGGGGCGGCTGCGCGCCGGCCACGGCCGCGCTAAATCCGGCGCCCGTGCCCATCAGCGCGACCGCCAGCAATGCGACCGCTGCACGATGACGTGACTTGTGCTGCTTCGACATTCACATACCTCCTCTTCTGCGGAACTACTTACAGTCGCCGACACTAGCTCATTCAATCGACTGAAATGAATTGTCTAATCGCGGTAACATCGTGCGTTGAAACGTTATATCGCGAACCGTGCAGCTACTCCTACGATTGTCGGTTCAAGCTCCAAATAGTCTTGCTACCAGTCAATTTAGTTGACAGACGCCGTAGCACAGCAACGCGATATTGTTCATCGGAATGGGTAAATATTCAGAGTTCACGCTTTCCCGACGCTCCTCTCCGCTGCATATTCATATTGTCGCGATACGCGATCCATACGAATTCCCCAGGATTGAAAGCACATTTGAGCCGAGTACGACTCAACGTCGTGCGCACAATGCAAGCAGCGTTATTTTTGCCAGACAGAGGTGTCGGTTGACTGTCAAAGTCGCGCGGCGCCGTGCGGCGTCTGCACTCGCGTACGTCGTGGCACGCGATAGGCACGGTGCACTCCGCAGCGCACGACGGGCGACTTCTCGCTTCGAGGCCCTTACGGGTCATCCGAGCGCTCTTCCCGCCAGTTGGAGGGGAAGTCTGGCCAGATGGCGGATAACAGCGGAGCGGCCCGACGCGGCACACTCGGTCCTGAACAGCCTCACGGCATCTCTGGAGGCAATGGCCGGAGCACGATCGGCGTCGCGTCAAGAACCAGGAGGCCACGGACGCGCCACGCGAACCCACGACCTGCCACGCGATTGCTTAGTTGACCTTTTGCAGTGCAAACTGTCGAACCCGGCACCGTTCGAGATTTCGTAATGCGCGTCGCCACGGAGAAAAGCAACCCCCGCTCCCCCCACTGTCGGTTGCAAAACTCCGTGTCATATCAGGATGCCCTGACCTGCGCTTTCGCGTGATTGCATCAGGTTTGTCGAACGGGTTTTTGCATTCTGGATGTCGAATCCTAGAACGGTACGGTGGTGCACGACCTCAGCGCACGGGCGGCGCTCGATGACGGCGGCCGGGGCCACGGTGGCGCTCTCATGATGCGGGGTGAATCTGCCCCGGGTGCTGCCACTTTGGGCGTTACGAGCGGTTGTGCGTTCACCGATGATCATTGCGCGGCATAGGATTTACGGCGCAAGGTGCGTTTGCTGCTCGCCAGAGGCTGGCTCGATATCGAGCGGTTGTTGAGCGATCGGGCGAGCACTCGTGTGGCTTCGAGTTCGCCGAGGTATCTGACGCTCACTCCGTCGGTGAGTGGCTCGATCCTGGAGTGGCCCTCTTCGATCTCAAGGTACTTGCCGAGGAAGAACAACGCGTTCTTTCCGACGTCAATCTTCTGGCCTGCCAGCGAAATCGTTGTGGGGTTGATCGCAAGAAATTCATAGGTGCGGCCGGATTCCCGCGCGATCTCTGGCGGGTGGACGTCGTGGTGGACAGTGAAGGGTCTTGACTTCGATGTTGGGACAGCTTGGCCTGAAACGAGTTTGGCCGCAAAGAGGATGTCCCGCGCCTCGTCTGCGGACATCTCTTCGGGCATCGTCAGTAGCACTGGCACGTGATCTTGAATCTGGGCCAGCGCTTCGCAAATCCCTGGCCAGTGTCCCGAGTTACCGGATCGGTCGGTGGGGAGAGTCGCGACGATGCCGTAGTCCCTCGGTCCGTAGGTTAGAGCGAAGGCAAGGCGGTTCGGACTATGCCACGCAGACAAGACTTTCAGGCTGTCAATGAGCTCGGCGGGTCTGCGGCCAGCGAGGTCGTAGTCAACTTCAAGACTCATGGTTCCATCAAGCTGGCCTGCTTGTACCAGCATCTCCAACGTGAAGAGGTTGGCCTGGTCGGTGAAGACACTACGTATGCCGGTCTGGCCGGCAGACTGTTCGATTCTCCGGATGGTCGTGCTGGCGATGACTGTCTCGGAGTCTGGCTCAACGACGGCAACGATCAGCTCAATTGGGTCTGCTTGTTCGTCTGCGGGGGCTGCAATCACCTGAAGGCTGGCGTCCTGCAGCTCCCCACCCAGACCGCCAGGAAGGTCGAGTAGGCCGCTGACGGTGCCGCGCGGCATCGCCATCGGCGCTCCGTAGGCGATGAACTTCTGAAATTGCTCCTGCAGTTCGTTGTCCCCGCGGGGAACAGCGACCTGGAGTTGGGCGGTTATCGGGCGCTCCCGCAGGGACTCCAGCGAGAGCGCAAAGATCTTTATCGCGACCCATACCGAGTCGTGTTGCATTGCGTACACGCCGACGAGACCGGGGTCCTCCGGTACGGGCGTGGGCGCGGGCGGGCTGTCTGAAACGCTGAACTCGTACCGGTAGAACGGGTCGTGGTCGTTGAGTGCCTTGTAGATCGATGCAAGGTCGGACATGACGTCCGTGGCTATGAGTGGTTCGTTGGGCTGGCGATTAACGCGGTGGGCGATGATCGCGGTGAGGTTGTCCACGGCGGCCTGAAGACGCTCCTTGCCGTCGCGCATGTAGTAGTCGACGACCTTCGGATACTGAGCGGCTTTCGTGTCGCAGTACAGCAGACCGTGTGTCTCGCAAGGGAATTTTGCGTCTGCGGTGAGCTGCTTCAGCCAGTTGGCAAGGTTGTGGTCGGTGAGGTCGAGCGGCATGACGAGATGCCATTCGATGACCTCCCAGCCTTCCGCCTTGCTGGCGTCGACGACGTTGTTGAACGACTTGGTGATCTTGCGTTTCTGGCTGCTGGTCAGGTTGGCGTGGTACTTCTTGACCTGATAGACGGTGCGGTGCTTGGCGAAGCCTTCGGGGCCGGGAACGAAGATGTCGACGCCACCGTCGCCTTGACTAGGTCGGACGCGAACGGCGTTGGGGAAGTCGCTGCAGATGAACATGCCAACGACGGCTTCGATGTCGTCGCCTTCATGGCGAGTCCATTCAACTCGCGCCATGGCCTACACCCTCTTCCAGACTGCGGGAGCGGCGCCGTCTGTGCCGAGCGCCAACGCCTGAGACTCACTCAACCACCCTGCGGCCGTGTGCTGGCGCCGACACCCCGAACCTTCTGATCCCACACCGGAGGCGCGTTGCGGGCGCGGCGGTTCGGCCAGCTGGCACCCCCATCGAATGCCGACGTCCGGAGCTGTAGCAGCTGGGTCCGTCTTCCAAAGAGGCGCTCGATGCTGTGGCGCGGTCGGCCTAGTGTCAGCTCATGCCGTCGTCGCGGGCTGCCCGAAGTCCTCAGCGTGTTCAGCCTAAAAAGGAGCCCCGGCAGTCATCATTCATCGGTCGCCGTGGCCTACCGGAGACGGTTGGTTAGCATTGCTGGACATTCTCAAATCCGTGTCACTTGAGACGTCGGAGTGACATCGATTTTGAGAATGTGACGTCGCGTTTGAGAACGGACAACCGCCTGTCCGTTCTCATATAGCTTGTCACATCCCAGGCCGCTGAGCTGGGAAGACCGAGACGTTCTCGTTTGATGTCACGCGCGCTTTTCTCAAATTTTGTCACTTTTCGCATCCGCTCCGCCGGCAGCGCTGTCACCGGAAGAAGTTCCGCTGCGCCGGCCTAAACGGCACGCTCGGCGTCGATGTAGACAACCGCCAGGTCCACACATCGCGTTGTCGAAGTTTCGTCACCTTCAAACTCGCGGCGGTTCACTGGATGGCAGATCTGTTCAAGTTCGATGCGTCGTGTGTAGAGGTCACGTCCGAGGACTTGTTCGGCGTTCTTACGTGGCGGTATAGGTGAGGGTCAGACACGTGCAGGTCGGGTGACCTCACGCTATGGCCGGGGCTAGTCCGCGCGGGAGCCTGTCATGGCACCCCGCCAACGACGGCCGAAGGAAGCAGAAAGATGACCTCACCCGCGACGACGCGAACGGCGCGCCCTGACTCTCTCACCCTCGATGAGGCGCTGGAGCGCGCGCGTTCGATCGGCCAGCAGGTTCTAGCTGAGGCTCCCGATACTGAACGAAAATCTCGTCACTCCGAAGCACTGCACGCTCAGTTCCTCGACGCTGGTTTCTACCATCTCCTGCGCCCGAAAACTTGGGGCGGCTATGAGTTCACTCTCCCTGACTTTCTGAGGGTCATGCGCGAGATTGCGTATGCCGATATGGCGACCGCCTGGTGTCTGACACTTGCTTCCGGACACAATCTGCAAGTCGCCTCTTACTGGAGTGAGAAGGCACAGCGGCAGCTTTTCGCGGGCGACTATTTCGCTGCGCCAATGACGAGCGCACCCTCGGGCACCCTCACCCGGGTAGATGGCGGCTTTCTGGTCGACGGCGTGCACCGATACGCCTCCGGTGTGCCTTACGCGACGCATTTCAGTGGGCACGCCTTCCACGATGACCGACCCGGCGTCGTCTCGAACTTCATCGCTCCGCGCGACACGTACGAAGTACTCGACGATTGGGGAGGCACCCTCGGGCTAAGGGGTAGCGGTTCGAACTCCGTGAAGTTCGAGCGCGCCTTCATCCCGGAAGAGTTTGTGCTCGAAGGGGTCAGTCAACTCTCGATCGATCCGGCCACCCAGGCCCCCGGCCGGGCGCTGCACGCTAACCCGATGTATGGGGCGCCGGGCATCGGGTTTTTCTCTCTCGAACTGAATTCGCTCGCCCTCGGCGCGGCGCTTGCTCTGTTTGACGAATACGACGCCCAGATGACAGTGCGCAAGACCGTGAACGCTCCTTTCGTCCTGCGTGTGGACGACACTTTCTTCCAGTGGCGCTACGGACGAGCTCGGGCGAAGCTCGATGCGTCGCTCGCGAGTATGGACTTCGCGGGAGCGTTGTTTGACCGCACCATCGCTGACTCGGTGTCAACACCTTACTCACGGGCGTCGGACATCCACGTTGCCCTCGTCGCACATGAATCCGCACGACTGCTCTGGGACGCCGTCAGCGATTTTCTCTTCAAGTCGATCGGTTCGAGTGCCGTCGTTCAGGGCACTCGAACCGAACGCATCTGGCGAGACCTCAGTCAATGGTGGAGTCACCTCAACACCCAACTTGCTGATCCCACCGCCGCCATGTACGCCGCGGAGCATTTCGCCGGCGCGCGAGCGGAGTCATGATGACGCCCGCTGAGTCTGTGCCTGCACCGAGTGAACTGGCGAAACCGGTTGCGCCACATGAGTTCGTGACGGCGATGAATTGTTTCACCTCGGGGGTGGCCGTAGTGACTTCCCGTGATGACAGGCAGCCGGTCGGGGCCACCGTCGCGGCCATTGCCCCGATCGCTTCTGACCCTGCCACGGTCATGGTGTCGCTGTCGTCGACGTCCAGCACCGCGCTGGCCATCATGCGTACCCGCACGTTCGCGATCAACATTCTCGATGAGGACGCTGCAGCGGTCGCTGGTCGATTCGCCACCCGCGATGCAGACAGGTTCGCGGGACTCAAGTTCGCTGACGATGTCCTTGGAAACCCGGTCCTGGCGGGCCGCGTCGCGGCGCTCAGCTGCCGCATCGTGGACGCGATCCCCGCCGGATCACATTGGGAGTTTCGCGCCAGCGTGGTTGGTGTAGACACCGTCGACGGTAACCCCTTGGCCTACTACCGCGGCAACTTCGCACACCTCCGAACCGAAGCCGACCGTTCGGTTCTCGACACGGTCCGCGCACGGGTTCTCGCGCTCCGCACCGACTCGGCGCACGTGCTTGACCCGGACGAACTCGCACGCGATCTCGGCGCATCACGTGGCACGATCCTGCGTGCCCTGTCAGCACTGAAATCGGAAGGACTCACCGAACGGATCGACGGGGTGCACAGCGTGGCCGCCGTTCCAGACGAGGTGGTCGACGACGCCTATCAAGCGAAACTTGCGATCGAGCTCGGCGTGGCCGCCCAGATCATCGGCCGCATCACCGACAACGACGTCGCAACATTGCATGCCCTTCTGCAGCCGATCCGTCGTGCAGCTCCTGGCGGCTCGGCGGAGAGCATCCCTAACCTAGTCAGCGCTTTGCATGACTGCGCAGAGGTATTCGTCGGGCTCGCGGGGTCCGAGTCACTGCTGCGCGCCTACCGTTCACTTGGGTTGCCGGGCATCGACCGCCGAACGATCACCGCGGCGATCTTCGCCAACATCTCCCCAACAGGTGGCTTTGAAGAGGTGGTCGAGGCACTCGAACGCCGCGACCTCACCGCCGTCAACGCCGCCCTGCGTTCGCAGCGGCGCACCCCCGCCTTCGTGCGTGGCGCAGCAGCTGAAAGGGCGTTGAGATGACGAAGCTCGCCTTCAACTACCGTGCGCTGCCCGTCCAGGCCTACTTCGGACGTGAGTCCGCCGCTGACAACGTTCGCCGTGCGGTCGACGACCACCATGCTCGCCGCATCCTTGTCGTTGCCTCGTCGTCACAGACCGCCAATGTCGAGCGTCTGACCGCGCAATTCGGTGACCGCCTAGCTGGTCGATTCGCCGGAGTCGTCGAGCACGTTCCGGCGGCCACAGCCACTGAAGCGGTCGAGGCCGCGACCTATGCACACGCCGACCTCGTCCTCTCCATCGGAGGCGGATCGAGCACGGGTACGGCCAAGGTCATTGCGCTGGAAACGGGTCTTCCTATCGTGGCTGTGCCGACGACGCTCGCTGGATCGGAGATGACTGACACCTGGGGTATCACGACAGATGGACGCAAGCAGACCGGACGGCATCCGGCAGTGCTTCCGCGCGCGGTGGTCTACGACCCGGTGCTTCTGACCTCACTTCCGCCGGCTTTGGCAGTCACATCGGCGTTCAACGCCATGGCCCACTGCATCGAGGCCTATTGGGGCACCGCGGCAAACCCGGTCAGTTCCGTACTGGCGAGTGAGGGCGTACGGCACCTCGCTGATGGCCTCCGCGCTCTGCAAAGAGGCGAGCAGGATGCGCTCGACGAACTCCAGTACGGCAGCTTTCTTGCCGGGCTGGTGTTCGCACAGGCGGGCTCGGGTCTGCACCACAAGATCTGCCACGCGCTCGGTGGTGAGTTCGACCTTCCCCACGCGGCGACCCACACAGTCATCCTGCCGGAGGTTCTGCGATTCACCGCACCCAGCGTTCCGCAGGCTGCGGCAGCGATCGCTGAGGCGCTCGGAGCCGTCGATGCGGTGGGCGGTCTTGATGCGCTGATCGTTGAGACCAAGGCACCGCGCAGCCTGTGCGACGTCGGCCTGAATCCAGACCAGATCAGCACCGCTGTCGAGGCCATAGCCGGGCGCCTCCCGATCGACCACCCGCGGCCAGTCACACGCGCCGGCCTGATGCAGATTCTCGCGGCCGCCTCCGAGCGAAGGGACCCCATGGATGAGTGACAACGCTGAGGTGTCCCCGGTGAATGTGTCGAGGGAGACCGAACTGACCGAGAGGGTGGTCGCCAGCTTCGCAAACAGCCCGAACACTCGTCTCAGAGTGGTCATGTCCTCGCTCGTGCGACACCTACACGGCTTCATCCGCGAAATTCGCCTAAGCCAGACCGAATGGGACACCGCGATCGCTTTCCTGACGCGCACCGGTCACATCACCGATGAGCACCGGCAGGAATTTATCCTCCTGTCCGACGTGCTGGGTGCCTCAATGATGACGGTCGCCGTCAACTCGCCCCCTCACTCGGAGGCAACCGAGTCGACCGTGTTCGGACCGTTCTTCGTTGACGACGCTCCGACGATCATGAACGGTGACGACATCGGGCAGGGGATGGTCGGACGACCCTGCCACGTGCGCGGCACGGTGCGTTCGACCAATGGCGATCTCATTGCAGGCGCTCGCGTCGAAGTGTGGGCCGCCGACGACGACGGCTTCTACGACGTGCAGTACGAGGGTGCCCGGCTCGCCGGCCGCGCCCGGCTACACACCGACCTGGCCGGACATTTCGACTACTGGACAGTGCAACCCGCTGCCTACCCGATCCCGCACGACGGCCCGGTCGGACAGCTTCTCGCGGCGGCTGGACGCTCACCCATGCGCCCGGCTCACATCCACTTCATGGTGAGCGCACCCGGCTACCACACGCTGATCACCCACATATTCGTAGAGGGTGACGAATGGCTCGGTCACGACACCGTATTCGGCGTCAAAGAGTCCCTGATCGTCCCCTTCACCGTTCACGAGCCGGGTACGGGTCCCCGCGGGAAGCTACTGCGCGAGACCTGGAGCTCGACATCCTTCGACATCTCGCTCGCACCTGTATCCGACGACCCGGTCAACTGACCGCCGCCCGAGAAAGCACATCCCATGGCACCGACAACACGCCTGCGCGACCACGCCTGCCTCATCGTGCACGGACCTGACCAAGCCGGGCTCGTCGCTGCAGTCACGGCGCTCATCACCCGCAACAAGGGCAACATCGTCTCACTCGATCAGTACTCATCAGACCCGGAAGGCGGCGACTTCTTCCAGCGGGTGGTATTCCATCGCAGCGATCTGCAAGCAGCGATCGCGGACATCGAATCCGACCTGGCGACCAGCCTCGAACCCTACGGGATGAAGTGGCTGCTGACCGACCAGTCAAGGCCAAAGCGCATGGCAGTTCTCGCATCGAGGTCCGATCACTGCCTGCTCGACCTGCTGTGGCGTCACCGGCGCGGCGAGCTGCCGGTGACGGTTCCGATGGTGATCTCCAATCACACGGATGTGGCCAGCGATGTTCGCTCCTTCGGCATCCCCTTTTTCCATGTGCCCTCACAAGGGCCGGACAAGTCAGAAGCCGAGGCAAGGATCATGGAGCTGGTCGCGGGCAACGTCGACTTCATCGTGCTTGCGCGATACATGCAGATCATCAGCGAGGATTTTCTCGATACGGTCGGCGTGCCGGTGATCAACATCCATCACTCGTTCCTGCCGGCCTTCATCGGCGCTGCGCCGTATCGGAAGGCGCACGAACGCGGCGTTAAGCTCATCGGTGCAACCAGCCACTACGTCACCAAGGATCTCGACGAAGGCCCGATCATCGAACAGGACGTGACGCGTGTGGACCACGCGATGACCGTCGCGGACCTGCAGGCGCGAGGGGCCTACGTTGAGCGAGCCGTCCTGTCCCGGGCCGTGCAGTGGCACGCCGAGGATCGAGTCATCCGGCACGGTAATCACACGATCGTGTTCGCGTGAGCGGACAACGCCGCGAACCTCACCCTTTCCGTCCGGCGACGCTATCGACATTCTTAGTCACCCACACCGCGATCTGACTGCGCGACCGGAACCCGAGCTTGGCCAATATGCGCTGCACGTGTCCTTCGACCGTGCGCCGTGAGAGCACGAGCCGTGCCGCGATGGCAGGATTGCCCAGGCCTTCAGCGATGAGCACGGCGATCTCGGTCTCCCGCGCGCTGAGAGCATCGCAGGCATCGGTGCGATCCGGCATGGATGACATTGGGGCGTCCCTCGCAGTGAGTCGGGTTAACACCTCGCCGAGTTGGCGGCCGTCAGGCAGCGCAGCGGGGTGCGATAGCCATCCGCTGTTACCACTGAACCCTGTCAGGGCATCCGGCCGTAACGGCGTTGCTTGCGGGACGAACTCATTGAGGCTGGTGAGGTCAGCGCCCTGGCTGGCCTCAGTGCGGATGGAGGCGAGCAGCTGCACACAGAGGCCAAGCCCGACGCGATCACCGAATCGCGCCATCACATCGAGCGCTGCTCGCACCCGCTCGCCGGCCGCGGTGCTGTCACAGTCGCGGTCCTCGATGATCGCCAGGAGGCACCACAGGTAGGCACGCCCCCACACGTCGCCAATTCGGTCGCAGTAGGCCACCCCGTCGGTCACCGTCTGCAGCGCTGCGTCCTGCTTGTTCAAGACGATTTGACAGGCGGCAAGATGCCAGTATTTTTCGCCGACATGGTCGCGCACCTCCGCCTCTAGGACGGCATCCAGGGCTGCTGACAGTTTCGGTTCTGCCTCCTCGACGCGGCCATCGGCGACGTCGACCAGCGCCGCGACGAATACGCCGAAGAGCTCGTCCGCGTACTCAGCGATCCCGGGTTCGAACTCGGCGTCGATTGCCTTGAGTCGTGCGCGGGCACCGTCAAGGTCGCCTTCGTGGTACGCGATGTAGGCGTCGGTCTGTATCGCGCGCAGGGTGACCACGTCCTTCAGATCGACGAGGGACAACGCGCTGTGCAACCAGTCCCGAGCGCGCGGCCATGGGTCCACCGGATGCAGCTGCCAGTAGTAGCGCAACGCGCTGATGATCTCGAGGGCTTCGTGGGCGGAGCCCTGCTCCGCGGCCATGGCGCCGAGCATTCGGGTGATGTCCGCGGCATGACGATTGAGAAATTGGACCGCTGACAGCTGTTCGCCGGAGAACCAGACCGCCGCGCAGTGTCGAAGCCGCGCGATCAACACCTGGCGAATGTGCTGCTCCTCATGGCTTCGTTCCTCGCTCGGCCAGACCTCGATCAACCTCGCGCGGTAGTGCAGCGGGACGCGCAGGCGACGTTCCCCGTCGACATTCTCAGACCGAACGAGTGAGGCGCCCACGAGTTCGGCGACCGGAAGGGCCAGCGTCGCCAAGCTCCCGGCCGAGAACAGTTCTGCGGCGAAACGCACGTCGCAGCCCGACTCGAGCAGGGACAGTCGCTGCATGAGCGCCCGAGCGTCGGGCGACACCCGAGCAATCGCTGCATCCAACACCACGGCGGAGGCCTGCGCACTGGACCCGTGGGGCAGAAACGAGTCCAGAACAGTCGGCCGCTCGGTGACCGCCACGGCTGCTTCGTGCAGACCCAGGACGGTCACTGCGCGTGCGGCTGCCTCGATGAAACGGGGCAGCCCATCGGTCGACCGGCACACAGCCAGGAAATCCTCGGTCGCCGCGTCAGTCACGGTGAAATCCGGATCGGCATCCAGAACCCTCTGGACAAGAAGGGCTTCAGTTTCGGTGCTGCCCGGGGCGCCGGCGGTCTGTGCCAGCGGGCTCGCCGCCGGGACGGCGAGTGGCGGAAGGGGGTAGGGCATCTCGCCGCGGATGCCCGTCCGTTCACACGACGTGACAACGATGTGTGTCTCGGTGGTGCGTTCCAGGAGCTGCTCGATGACGGTCGCGGTGGCCTGGGGGTTCTCGATACCGTCGAGGATGAGTAGGAACGGCTTATCACCCAGCGACCGTGCGATGTCCCCGGCCGTCGCACCTCTGGCCCCTACGGTCTCGGCGATCAATTCGATGAGATCGCGCGGTGTGGCGCACTTGGCAGCCACGCGTGCCGTCGACTCGCCGTAGGACCGCCGGAGAATTTCGGCGAGGCGCGCGGCCGTTCGTGACTTTCCCACTCCGGCCTGGCCGGTGATGGTCACCAGCCTACGCGTTGCCACGAGGGTCCGCAGTTCGCCCAATTCTGCTGCACGACCGACAAATTCGGTCAGTTGGCTGACGGGCAGCCCCCGATGAGTGCTCATGTAAATCCTTGCCCGGCGCTCGCCGTTGATGCGCCTATTCGTCCAGGTCACATTAGGCCAGCGCGTCGAACTCGTCCCTAGGGTGCAATCACCTGATGTCGTACGCGATGCTCGGCGAATCCATCGTCTTTTGCATTCTGCGACCCGACCATGGGTCCACAGGCGGACGCATGGCAAGGAGGCCAGCGTCAGGAGACGAAGGTGTCGGATGAGAGCAGCTGTTGCGCGTGGAAGCGGAGCGCCGATCGAGATCGAGGAAGTTGAACTCGATCCGCCGCATTGGGGCGAAGTAGTAGTTCGGGTCGAGGTCACCGCTGTATGCCGGACCGACCAATTGTTCATGGACGACCCTGTGAGCCCGGACCGGCGGCTTATACCCGGACACAGCGCGTGCGGGATCGTGGAGCAAGTGGGACCAGGGGTCACAAAGACTCAGGTCGGTGACCGAGTCGTTGTGGCGGGCACCATGGAATGTGGCAAGTGCTATCCATGCCAGCACGGTTCGCCGTCGCAATGCGAACGGCTCTGGATCGAAGTCCCGACGCCGCCGGTCGTCGGACGCACATCCTCAGGTGTGGCCGTGGCAGGCTTCGGTGGCGCAGGAACGTTCGCCGAGTACATGAAGTACCGCGAGCATTGTTTTGCCGTGGTCGACAGCACGTTGGACGCCAGGCAACTTGCCCTGCTGGGCTGTGGAGGTTTATCGGGCGTCGGCGCGGTATGGGAAGTCGGGCGCCTCAAGGCGGGCGACAGCGTGGCGGTGGTGGGCTGCGGACACCTCGGACTTTGGATGATCCAGGCGGCCAAAGCTGCAGGGGCATCCCGGATAATCGCGGTGGACCCGCTTCAAGAACGTCGCGCGTTCGCCACGATGGTCGGGGCCACAGACGTGGTCGCACCAGAGGACGCCGACGAAGTGGTCAAAGGCGTCACAGCTGGACGCGGTGCTGATCTCGCTCTCGAGGCGACCGGGGAGGCAGGCGGCGACGAACAGGCGTTCGCGCTGTGCCGCAACGGCGGAACCGTCGTGGCCACCAGTATGGTCGCGCCGTTGGACTCGGCCATGTCGCACTTCCCGACAAATGCTGTGTCGATGTTCGGCCGGGTCATCGTGGGTTCTCAGAGCGGCGGTGGATTCCTCAACCGCGACGTACAGCGCGTCGCGAGTGCGATCGAAGCCGGCTTGCTCGATGTCGACATCATGCTCTCCCGCGCATACACATTGGACGAAGCGGGCGAAGCAATGAGGGCGGCAGTGAACCGTGAGCTGATCACCGGTGTCATCGACATGCGCGGCGCCGACGGGGTGACCCCATGAACACTCGCGCGGGCCAAGTGCGTGCGTTATCGGGTGTGTTCACGCTGTCCTGCGCCGCAGTGCCGCAGCACCCTCGACGGGCACGCATCGGAGCGCGCCGGCCGCACATCGTCACGGTGACAGCAACCCGGACGTGCTCACCGAACACGACCCAGGGATCGGGACAACATGGCCATTGACAGCCTCGAAGGACGTACCGCGATCGTCACGGGAGGTGCCCGCGGTATCGGCGCAGCACATTGCCGTGCGCTTGCGCGGTGCGGCGCTAACGTCGTGATCGCAGACATACTCGAAGATGAAGGTGAGGCCCTGGCGGCCGCCATCGGTGAGCAAGCGCGGTTCGCCTGGTTGGACGTGACTGACCGGTCGCAGTGGTCAGAGTGCGTTGAGGGCGCGGTCGCATTCGGCGGCACCCTCGACATCCTGGTCAACAACGCGGGTATCAACCTGCCGGTTGCGATCGAGGAGATGGCGCCGGCGACCTGGGACCGCGTCCTCAGTGTGAATCTGACCGGTCACTTCAACGGAATCCAGGCTGTGGTGCCCGCAATGCGGCACGCAGGTGGCGGATCGATCGTGAATACGGCGTCAATCACCGCTGTGGTCCCACCCAGCCTTCTCGCCCCCTATGTCGCGTCGAAGATGGCGATCCTCGGTCTGACCCGAGTCGCCGCTCTCGAACTTGGGCGGCACGGCATCCGGGTGAACGCGTTGCAGCCGGGTTACACCGACACAGCCATGATGACCGGCGGTGATGAGGCTGGCATTACGGCATCCATGCCGATACGTCGTTACGGGCGCCCCGAAGAGGTTGCAGACATGATGATCTACCTCGTCTCGCGTGCTACCTACACCACCGGCAGCGTCCTGCCCGTCGACGGCGGCGCGGTCGCCGGCGCCGGCTACGCGGTCGCCGACGCGGCCGACTGAACCACACCAATACCCGCACAGGCTTGTGGGCCTGCGCACGACCAGAAACGGACAATGACGTGACCGCTCAAGAAACTATCGCTGAGGGTGCATTCACTCTGGCTCCAGGGCTAGGCGGAATCCCGCTCGAGTTCCTCGGCTACGAGCAGGAGGCCCTAGCCTCCAAGCAGACCGCATGCCTAGGCACCGGACTCAACGGAATGTCGCCGGTATACGACATAGCCGGGCCTGATGCGCTGGAATTCCTGCGATCGGTATGCATCAACTCCTTCAAGAACTTCCACGTCGGCCAGATCCGCCACGCCGTGCTCTGTAATCACAAGGGTCAGGTCCTGACCGAAGGCGTCGCCGCGCGGATCGACGACGACGTGTATCGCACGTACTGGCTCGCCCCTGTTCTGGCATACCGACTGATCAACTCGGGGATGGACGTGACCGGCGTCGACCAATCCTTCAACGAATTCTTCCTCCAGCTGGCGGGTCCGCGATCGCTTGAAGTGCTCGAGGCGGCGGCCGGAGAGGATCTACACGACATCGGCTTCGGCAGGCACCGCATGTCCCGCATCGCCGATGTCCCCGTGCGCATCCTGCGCCTTGGCATGGCAGGAGGTCTGGGATACGAGGTGCACGGCGCGACTGCCGATACCGAGACGGTTTACCGGGCAATTTGGGACGCAGGGCAGCGGTTCGGTCTTGTCAAGCAGGGACAGACCGCGTATCTCATGCAGCACACCGAAGCTGGCTTTCCGAATATCAACTTGCACTACCCGCTGCCCTGGTACGAGGAGCCCGATATGGCCGCGTACTTCGACACCCAACCGACGCAGAACTTCTACAACAAGTTTCGCCACCTGTTCGGCAGCGTCGGTCCCGATATCGAGGCACGGTTCGTGACTCCGTACCAGATTGGGCTCGGCAAGATGGTCGACTTCGGCCACGACTTCATCGGCAAAGAGGCGCTGCAGCGCGAAGCCGAAGAAGATCGCTGGGCGACGGTCACATTGGTATGGAACGAGCAGGACATCGCCGATGTCGTGGCCTCGAAATTCCGCGGCCGTGGCGTCGAACCCTACGACCGGATCGACGACCGGCCCTACGACATCTACTTCAATCTGGGCGGCCCGGGCTTTGGATACCACGCCGATTGGGTGCTCGCGGACGGCGAACAGATCGGGACGTCAACGGGGCGCATCAACAGCGTCTATTACCGGCGCATGATCTCGCTTGGGTTCATCGACAAGCGGCACGCAGCCGAGGGCTCCGAGCTGACTGTGTTGTGGGGTCGTCCCGGCACGCCGCAGAAGCGGATCCGGGTAACGGTGGGCCGTTACCCCTACTTCGATCTCGTCAACAACCGCGCCGTCGACGTCGAGCAGATCCCACGTCCTGCCCTAGGCGCGGCCATTGGCGGGTGACCTCACCGGCCTGCGACGGCTTCGTATCGCGGACCGAGTCCAACAGGAACTATTCGAAGGGATGTATACCGCATCGTGGCGGAACATTTGGACGGCATCGCGACAGCCGCGACCATCAAGTGCGAGTTGCGGCAACGCGTCGAACGATTGCAGGCAGACGGTCGCGCCCCCGGGCTCGGCACCCTGCTAGTCGGACAGGACCCGGGGTCTGTCTCCTACGTGACCGGTAAACACCGAGACTGTGCGGAGGTCGGCATCGCCTCCATCCGCAAGGAATTGCCGGCTGAGGCGTCAGGCGCCGATATAGCACGGGCGGTCGCAGAGTTGAACTCCGATGACGACGTGACTGGATACATCACGCAGCTTCCGCTCCCCGCCGGTATCGACGAGAACGCAGTGCTGGAGTCGATCGACCCCGGCAAAGATGCCGACGGTCTACACCCCGCCAATCTCGGCCGGTTGGTGCTCACGACAGGGGGACGCCTGTTGTCCCCGCTGCCGTGCACACCGGCCGGAATCGTTGAACTGCTGCTGCGCCACAACGTGCCGATCAGCGGACGACGGGTCACCGTGATCGGACGCGGTGTCACCGTCGGGCGGCCGCTCGGACTGTTGCTCACGCGCAGAGGCCTCGATGCCACGGTGACGCTCACCCACTCGCGCACCGTCGATCTGCCGGGCGAGATTCGGCGCGCGGACATCGTGGTCGCCGCGCTCGGTGCGCCTCACTTCGTCAAACCGGAATGGGTGAAGCCGGGAGCAGCAGTGCTCGATGTCGGTGTCACCCGCGTAGGCACCACCGCCTCAGGTAAGGCCAAGCTCGCTGGCGACGTCCATCCGGACGTCGAAAGCGTCGCCGGCTGGCTGTCGCCGAACCCCGGCGGTGTGGGTCCGATGACGCGCGCCATGCTCCTGTCCAACATCGTGACGCTGGCAGAACAGTCCGTCACACGGGGTGACGCGTGATCAACAAGACAGTTCCGACCGTCCAGGATGCGGTCGCCGACGTCGCCGACGGTGCGACGGTAATGATCGGCGGATTCGGTCGCGCCGGGCAGCCCGTCGAATTGATCGACGCACTCATCGCGCACGGCGCTCGCGACCTGACCGTCGTGTCGAACAACGCGGGCAACGGCAATACCGGACTCGCGGCCCTACTCGCCGAAGGCCGAGTGCGCAAGATGATCTGCTCATTCCCACGTCAGCACGATTCGTGGGTGTTTGACGGACTCTACCGTGCGGGTCGGATACAACTCGAACTCGTCCCACAGGGAAACCTCGCCGAACGGATCCGCGCCGCCGGGGCAGGAATCGGCGCGTTCTTCTCTCCAACAGGTGTAGGCACGCAACTGGCCGAGGGACGCGAAACGCGCACGATCGCCGGCCGTGACTATGTGCTCGAGTACCCGATAGCCGCCGATGTCGCGTTGATCTCTGCGCGCCTGGCAGACCGGTGGGGCAATCTCGTCTTCCGCGCGACCGCACGCAACTTCGGGCCGATCATGGCGGCTGCCGCGACAACAACAGTCGTGCAGGTAGACCAGATCGTGCCACTCGGAGCGATCGATCCCGAAGTCGTTGTCACACCAGGAGTTTTCGTAGATAGGGTTGTCGCGATCGGCGAACGGCCATGGCTCGCCGACGGAATGTTCGTTGGCGGCGTGGATGTCGACGGGCGACCGCTTGCCGACCGTGCGGAGTCGAGCGAGGTCCACCCATGAGTACCCGCATATCCCGCCATGACCTCGCCCAGCGAATCGCAGCCGATATAGCAGAGGGGGCGGTCGTCAATCTCGGGATCGGCGCCCCGACTGCGGTGGCGAACTATCTGCCGGAGGACTTGGAAATCATCCTGCATACCGAGAACGGAATGCTGGGTATGGGTGCAGCACCTGATCGAGCGCACGTCGACCCCGACCTGATCAACGCAGGCAAGCAGCCAGTCACCGCCGTCGCCGGTGCCGCCTACTTCCACCACGGAGACTCGTTTGCGATGATGCGTGGCGGACACCTCGACGTGTGCGTGCTCGGAGCATTCCAAGTGTCGCAATTTGGCGACCTTGCGAACTGGTCCACCGGGGAGCCCGGAGCCATCCCGGCGGTCGGCGGTGCGATGGACCTCGCGATCGGCGCAAAGTCTGTCTACGTCATGACAGACCTGCTGACCAAGAACGGGAAGTCCAAGCTCGTCGCCGAGTGCACATATCCGCTCACGGGTGTCAGGTGTGTCGATCGCGTCTACACCGATCACGCGATCTTCGACGTCACGCGCACCGGTTTTGCGGTGCGCGAGACTTTCGGCGACAACACGGTGGCGACACTGTCAGCTCTTACTGGACTCGACTTTCGGTGATGATGGTCGGCCTACCATAACCTTTATCAAGGCTAGGCATTCTCGGAACTACTACTGCTGCTGCTTGTGGGCTTGACGACATCGACTGGTGCGATCGCGCTGGTTGTTGGGCGCCAGATCGTTTAGCGGTCCTTTGCATTTTGAATGGCGAATTCGCCATCATTGGACATTTCGCAATGCAATTCGCCACGGAGAAATGCAACCTACAACGCCGCCCACTTTCAACATATAGCGCACCCCGGGGCTTGTGGCAATACCCCCCTCATGCTCCAGAATCGCTGGGCTGCAACGTAACTGCAGCTCGATCGTCTTGAGGGGGACGCATGACGAACATTGACGTGATCATCGTGGGCGCAGGACCGACCGGTCTGACGCTCGCCACCGAACTCTGCCTGACCGGGATCAAACCGCTTGTCCTGGAGCGACTCACCGACATCCGCGAGGTCGCCAAAGCCGGCGGCATCGGCGGCCAGATCCTCAACCTGCTGCGCTACCGCGAACTCGGTGACCTGCTCAATGACGCGGCCGGCCGGCCCGTCACCGCCAAACTTCCGTTCGGCGGCATCCACGTCGACCTCACCCAGCTGGACGAGTCGCCGATGCAGGTGCAGCGACTCCCCCAGCCTCAGCTCGAAGCCCTCCTGCAGGACTACGCACGCGGCCTCGGCGTCGAGATCCGGCGCGGCCACGAGGTCGTCGGCCTGCAGCAGGACGACGACGCCGTGCATCTCGAGGTCCGCGGTCCGGACGGTCCGTATCGCATCAGCGCGCAGTACGTGGTGGGCTGCGACGGGGTACGCAGCCGGGTGCGGGAACTGGCCGGCATCGGCTTCCCGGGCATCGTTTACCCCGAGATCCACCGCATGGCCACCGTCACGTGGCCGCGCGAGATCACCGTTCGCGACGACGGCGACTACGACGTCCCGGGCTATGGCCGCCTGCCGTGGGGCTACAGCCAGACCGAGGGCGGCATCTTCGCCATCGCGTCGTCGGAGCCCGGATGGCTGGGCCTGTACACCAGCGAGGCGCCTGATCACGATTACGACGATGACGACCCGATGACGCTGGACGAGTTCCGCGCCAGCGTCCGCCGCGTTCTCGGCGTGGACTTCCCGCTCGGCGAGCCAAAGCGGCTGACCCGCTTCACGTACGCGGCCCGCCACACCGAGCGCTACGTGGCGGGACGGGTGCTGCTGGCCGGTGACACGGCGCACCAGATTCCGACGGGCGGGGTCGCGGTATCGGCCGGGATGCTCGACGGGGTGAACCTCGCGTGGAAGCTCGCCGCCACGCTCCGTGGCTGGGCGCCGCCCGGTCTGCTCGAGACCTACCACTCCGAACGGCACCTCGCCGGCGAACGCCTGCTGCTGCACGCGCAGGCCCAGGTGTCGCTGCGGCGGGGCCACGATCCGGCCGACGAGGCGCTGCGAAAAGTGTTCACTGAGTTGCTCTCCGACGCGCCCGCGCTTGCACGCGTCGGCGCGATGATCGCCGCGTCCGACGTCCGGTATCCGATGCCCGGCGCGCAGCCGCACCCGCTGGCCGGGACGTTCGCGCCGCACCTGCCCGACGACGTCGTGGCGGCCCTGCGCGCGGCGCGACCCGTCTTCGTCGGACCACCCGAGCTGTGCGACGTCGCGGCACCGTGGGCGGACCGCGTCGACATCATCAACCGCCCCACGGATGCGCTGCTGATCCGCCCGGATGCACACATCGCGTGGGCCGGCGCCTCGGATGCGGGGCTGCGGGACGCACTCACGTATTGGTTCGGCGATCCGCGATGAATATTCGCGCCCGCACCGGTCTACCCAGTGAACGCAACCATCAGGAGGCAACATGACCGAGCAGACCGCCCTGCCGCCAGTGGTCGACCAGGACACCTGGCGGGCCGCCCTCGACGACCTGCGCCGCCGCGAAAAGGCCGCGACGCGCGAACTCGACGCCATCGCCGCACAACGGCGCCGGCTGCCGATGGTCGAGCTGCCCGACTACACCCTGATCGGCACCGAGGGGCCGGTGCGGCTGGCTGACGTCTTCGACGGCAAGTCCCAGCTGATCGTCTACAACCACATGTGGACCGACGGCGCCGAGTGGCAGTGCTCGGGTTGCACCGGCTTCACCTCGCAGTTCACCCGCCTCGATTTCCTGGCCAACTACGACGCCCGGTTCGTCATCGTCACCAACGGGCCCATCGAGGAAGCCCTGGCCTACAAGGCCAAAGTGGGCAACAAGATGGAGTGGTACTCGTCGTCGGAGAGCAGCTTCGGGTCGGACATGGGTGCCGCGCCCGGCACGGGTTTCGCCGTCAATGTGTTTCTCCGACATGGCGATACGGTGTACCGCACCTGGCACACCGACGGCCGCGGTTGCGAGCAGCTGGGTCACAGTTTCGCGTTGATCGACGTTCTGCCCTACGGCCGCCAGGAGCAGTGGCAGGATTCGCCCGAAGGCTGGCCCCAGTCGCCGACGTACTCCAATTGGGCCAGTTCACAGGACATTGCCCGCGCATACGGATCGAACGCAGAGAACGGACAGAACCGATGACCAGCAGCTCGACGACTCAGGAACGCTTCGTCGCCACCCGCACCATCGCCGCGCAGCCCGCGGCGGTGTTCGCGGTGCTGGCCAATCCGGCGCGGCACAAGGAGACCGAACCCGGCGACTGGGTGCGCGACGCCGTCGACACCGCACCGATCACCGGTACCGGCCAGGTCTTCGCCATGAACATGTACCTGGACCAGGCCGGCGGGGACTACGTCACGTACAACGTGGTGACGGATTTCGAGCCCGACAGGACCGTCGGCTGGGCGACCGGCAGTCTGGACGAGTCGGGACAGCACGTCCCAGGCGGTTGGTGGTGGCGCTACGACCTCGCACCGAACGGTGACGGCACCGATGTGACTCTCACGTACGACTGGACCGAGACACCGCAGGCCTTCCGCGATCAGATCGGCGGCATGCCACCGTTCCCGCTCGGGTTCATCGAGGAGTCGCTCGCCGCACTCGACCGCGCGGTCACCGGATAAGGCCGACCTCGCCCGCTCTGCGCGACAACGCTTGCACCACAACGGATTGTCGCGCATGGGCGGGCGAGGCGGCGCGCTCGCCGCAGCGGAGGAATAGGCACAGACGTCGGCCGTTCACCGATTCGACTTCGAATGGCCACGCCAGATCTGTTTTGGTCCTGCGCGTTTCCCGCGTACGCTTGATCCATCGGCGGTACTTCGTCGCGTGGCGGGTCAATGCCACGCCGTCGCCGATTCGAAGTAGTTTGACCGATTCGCGGTCAAGGCAGGAACGTCGCAATGACGCCGCAACATGACCCCACGCCCCCGACTCAACGCACGTCGCCGAAGCAGACTCCTCGATTGCGGTTGAAGCCCAAGGCTCCCCGCAGTGGATACGTCGACGGGGCGTGGTGGCCGCACACCCGCTGCCTGAGCACCGAGCTGCCCGACCTGTTGGCCGTGCTGTCGGCGCGCCTCGGCCACATCGACCGGGTGCTCTACAACGTCGGCGAGTGGTCGGCCGCCCCCACCAAGCTCGCGGCAGGCGGGCGGCGGGTACGCCTGGACGGCTATCAGCGCCAGCCGATCAACACCGTTGAGGTGGTCGGACTCGATCGCAACCGGATCGTGCTGCTGACCGTGCCCGTCGATACGGCTCCGGCAGAAGCCCATTGCGCAATCATGAGCGCCGCGCACCCCAATGATCACACGACGGTGTCGGGCATTTTCGCAGCCGCGCAGCACGCGGACTAGCGGTTCATCGCTTCTTGCGCTGAATCACAACAGATTTGGATGCGGACGTTCGCATCCATGTTCAAAAAGAAAGTAGTAGTCACATGACCGAAGGAACCGTGAAGTGGTTCAACGACGCTAAAGGCTTCGGCTTCATCTCCCCCGACGGCGGTGCGCCCGATGTTTTCGTACATCACACCGAAATCCTGGGCGCCGGCTTCCGCTCGCTGGAGGAGAGCCAGCGAGTGAAGTTCGATGTCACCCAAGGCAATAAGGGCCCGCAGGCCGTCGGCGTCACCACGCTCTGATTCCCGCGGAAATTCTGGACTGACGCGCCACGCGTCAGTCCAGAATCTTTCCCGAAACACGTTGCCGCCGTGCGGCTGTCAGGATTTCCTCGGCGGTCTCCAGCATCGCGTCCTCACCGCGACGCGGGTCTACCGGCTGACCGGCAGCGCGGCGCAGCACCATGCCGGCGAGCGTGTTGTTGGTCGTGCTGGGCACGATCAACAGGGTGGCGGTGGCTTCGCACCCTTCCACGGTCATGATGTGCTGCGCGCGTCCACGCCAGGCCTGCCAATTGAGGTTCGGCGGATTGTGCAGGGGCGACCAGTTGATGCCGACCTCCGCGATCTTCCCGAGACGGTCATCGAGAACCGCCATCAGGCCCCCGAATTCGTCGGCCAGGACTCCCGTGTACGGCCACCAGGCCCCGTCGATCCGGCGACCGAGCTTGTCGGACAGGCACAGCCGGACGGGTTTGTCGACGCGGGTTCGTTGCGCGATGTACGCCATCAGGTCGCCACTACGTGCTGAAGCCGACTGGTGCGCCATCCCATGAAAAGTCCTAACGGTCGGTGCCGCGATCACCCACCGGCAGAATCACGTAGAGACCACGCTGCCAATGACTTCGAGCGGAGCCGCCAAGCAACATGTGACGCGGCTCTACCCATGACGCTACGCCGCATGTGCGGCTGCCGCGCCCCGCAACCGTCAGTCGTTGTACTCCGCGGTGCCGTCTTCGAGCACCAGCCGGGCGTTGCTGCCGTCGGCCCCGGCGGCCTCGGTACGGAACACCGCGTGCCCGGGCTCGGTGCGCCACACCGAGGTCGTCAACGTCTCGCCGGGGAACACCGGAGATGTGAAGCGCGCCCCGACGGCCTTGATCTTGGCGGCGTCACCGCCGGCGAGCTCGGCGACCAGGACGCGGCCGGCGACGCCGTAGGTGCACAGGCCGTGCAGGATCGGCTTCGGGAAGCCGGCGAGGGTCTGCGCGAACCACGGGTCGCTGTGCAGCGGGTTTCGGTCGCCGGAGAGCCGGTAGATCAGCGGCTGATCCTCGGTGGTGGGCAATGCGACGACGGCGTCGGCCGGACGATCTGGGATCTCCGGCGCCGCCGCCCGCTCCCCTGGCTGCCCGCCGAAGCCACCCTCGCCGCGGATCACCGCGGTCGACCAGGATTCGGCGATCACGTTCCCGCTGTCGTCGGTGGCGGTGCCCTTGAACGTCAGGATGGCGTTCTTGCCCTCGCCCTTGTCCTGGATGTCGACCACCTCGGAGCTGACGTTGAATCGGCCCGACGGCGGCAGCGGCGCGTGCAGCCGAATCTGCTGGCTGCCGTGCAGCAGCTTGCCGAAGTTGAAGCTGCCGACCTCCCCGACAGCGCCCCAGGCCGGGCAGCAGATCACCGCGTAGGTGGGCAGCACCTGCTGGTCGATGCCATGGCTGTTCTCCGTGGTGAACGCCAAATCCTTCGTCCCGCAACCCACTCCGAGTGCGTAGAGCAGGGTGTCGCGCTCGGTCCACTCGAAAGGCTGCGGTGCGGTCTTGGCTCCGATGGCATTGGGGTTGATCGGCATTCGGCGGTTCTCCCTCAGAAGTCGGTGTGACAAATTCGGACCATACGCGCTATTGACCTGAACCCGCGACAGGTTCACGATGACTCGCATGCGATATGTCGTTACCGGCGGTACCGGGTTTATTGGCCGCCGCGTCGTCAGCCGGATTCTGGCTCAGTACGACGAAGCCGAAGTGTTCGTTCTCGTCCGTCGGGCCTCGTTGGCCCGCTTCGAAGAACTGGCCGCGGATTGGGGTGACCGGGCGAAACCCCTGGTCGGAGACCTCACTTCCGCGGGTCTGGGCCTGGCCGATCTGGCTGATCTGGGTCCGATCGATCATGTGGTGCACTGCGCTGCGATCTATGACATGACTGTCGACGCTGCCACTCAGCAGGCCGCCAACGTCGAAGGCACTCGCGCGGTGATCGAGTTGACGCGCAGCCTCGGTGCGACGCTGCACCACGTGTCGTCGATCGCGGTGGCCGGCAATTACCAGGGCGTTTTCACGGAGGACGACTTCGACGTCTCCCAGGAATTGCCGACGCCGTACCACCAGACCAAGTTCGAAGCCGAGCAACTGGTGCGCGCCACCGCGGGTCTGCGGCACCGGATCTACCGGCCTGCCGTCGTCGTCGGCGACTCCCGGACCGGCGAGATGGACAAGGTCGACGGACCGTATTACTTCTTCGGCGTGCTGTCGCGACTGGCAGCACTGCCGAAATTCACGCCGATGATGGTGCCCGACACCGGCCGCACCAACATCGTGCCGGTGGACTACGTCGTCGACGCACTGGTGGCGCTGATGCACGCCGAGGGACGCGACGGCCAGACCTTCCATCTGACGTCGCCGAATCCCATTGGGCTCAAGGACATCTACCGCGGCGTTGCACAGGAAGCCGGCTTGCCGCCGCTGCGTGGCACCTTGCCGAAGGCCACTGCGGCTCCGGTGCTCAAGGCCACCGGGCGGGCCAAGGTCCTGCGCAACATGGCGGCCATTCAGCTGGGCATCCCCGGTGAGGTGCTCGACGTCGTCGACCTGGCGCCGTCGTTCGCCTCCGAGGCCACTGTCGCAGCGTTGCAGGGCACCGGCATCGTCTTACCCGAATTCGCTTCCTACGCACCGAAACTCTGGCGGTACTGGGCCGAACACCTGGACCCGGACCGGGCCCGCCGTGATGATCCGCGCGGTCCGCTGGTCGGGCGCAACGTGATCATCACGGGCGCCTCGAGCGGCATCGGCCGGGCCTCGGCCATCGCGGTCGCCGAGCGCGGCGGGCGGGTGTTCGCGCTGGCGCGCAGTGCCGACGCCCTCGACGAGCTGGTGGCGGAGATTCGCCAATTCGGCGGCGAGGCCCACGCTTTCACGTGCGATGTCGCCGACGGCAGTTCGGTGGAACACACCGTCAAGGACATCCTCGGCCAGTTCGATCACGTCGACTACCTGGTGAACAACGCCGGCCGCTCGATCCGCCGTTCGGTCGTCAACTCGACCGACCGCTTCCACGACTATGAGCGCGTCATGGCGGTCAATTACTTCGGCGCCGTGCGGATGACGCTGGCACTGCTGCCACACTGGCGCGAACGCCGGTTCGGTCACGTGGTCAACGTGTCGAGCGCCGGGGTGCAGGCCAACAGCCCGAAGTACAGCGCCTATCTGCCGAGCAAGGCCGCACTGGACGCGTTCTCGGAAGTGGTTGGCACCGAGACCCTTTCGGACCACATCACGTTCACCAACATCCACATGCCGTTGGTGGAGACCCCCATGATCGCGCCGTCGAAGCGGTTGAACCCCATGCCGCCGATCACCGCGGAGCACGCCGCGGCAATGGTGGTGCGCGGCCTGGTCGAGAAGCCGGCCCGGATCGACACCCCGATGGGCACGCTGGGTGATCTCGGAAACTACTTCACACCCAAGCTGTCTCGCCGCGTGCTGCACCAGTTGTACCTCGGCTACCCGGATTCGGCAGCGGCCCGCGGTGTCGCCGAAACCCAGCCGCCGGTTGATCGTCCGGATCGCCCGCGCACACCGCGTCGACCCAAGCGGCCCCTCGCGGCCGGCAAGGTCCGGGTGCCCCGTCCGGTCAAGACCGCGGTACGGCTGATCCCCGGCGTGCACTGGTAGACACCGGTACAGACGGCGACACCTGGTCCCAGCCATGGGGCTCGGACCAGGTGTCGCGGTGTCGAGGTCAGACCAATTCGTACGCCGGGTCCCGGTGCAGGGTCGAGTCGATGCCCTCTTCCTCCTCTTCCGCCGAGATCCGCAGCCCGATCATCTTCTTGATGACAAGCGCGATGACGAGGGCAACCGTGAACGAGTAGGCCAGGACCGACCCCGCGGCGACGGCCTGCTTGAGCAGCAGGTCTGCGCCGCCGCCGTACAGCAGTCCGTTGACGCCGTTGGGCATGCCCGAGCTGGCGAAGAAACCGATCAGCAGGGTGCCGACGATGCCGCCGACGAGGTGGACGCCGACGACGTCGGTCGAGTCGTCATAGCCGAACTTGTGCTTGAGCCCGATGGCGAACGGGCAGATCACCGCCGGGATGAAGCCGACGAAGATGGCGCCGACCGGGGTGACGGCACCACACGCGGGAGTGATGGCGACCAGACCGGTGATGGCGCCCGAGGCGGCGCCGATGCCGGTGACGTGGCCGTCCTTGAACTTCTCCACCAGGAGCCAGCCCAGCGTGGCCGCACACGTCGCGACGAACGACGTGACCATGACGATCGCCGCCGGCTTGCCCGCGGACAGCGCCGAGCCACCGTTGAACGCGTACCAACCGGCCCACAGCAGACCGGCGCCGAGCAGGATGAGCGGCACATTGTGCGGCTTACGTGACGACCAGGTCGCCGAGCGGCCGAGCACCAGCGCCACCGCGAGCGCAGCCGCGCCCGCGTTGATGTGGACCGCCGTGCCACCGGCGAAGTCGATGGCGTGCAGCTTGTTGGCGATCCAGCCGCCCTTGGCGTCACTCGTGACGACGCCGTCGACCGCGAAAACCCAATGGGCGACCGGGAAGTAGACCAGAATTGCCCACGCCGTCGCGAACGTCATCCAGGCCGCGAACTTCATCCGGTCCGCGGCGGCACCCGAGACGATCGCCACGGTCAGCGCCGCGAAGAGCGCCTGGAACAGCGCGAACAAGCTGACCGGCAGGCCGTTGATGGTGGTCATCGGGTCCAGGAGGTTCTTCATCCCCGCGAACTCGGTGAAGCTCCCGACGAATCCGCCATAGGAAGTGCCGAACGTCATGGAGAAGCCGAACAGCACCCACAGCACTCCGACGACCGCCACGGCGCCGTACGTCATCATCATCATGTTGGTCGAACTCTTCACACTGACCATGCCGCCGTAGAACAGGGCCAGCCCCGGGATCATGATGGTGAGCCCAATGATGCAACAGAGCATGAATGCTGTTGTTCCGGTATCCATTTCGCCTCCTCGCAAGTTCGGGGCACAGGCTATGCCCGTCTCGGGACAGTAGACATCGTTTTCTTTGCGTAGACGATATGGTGCGCGTAACAAGCTTGTGAACGACCTCGTAACGCCGAAGTTACGTAGCTGCTGTTGCAATCCCCAAGCCGCCCATGTCTACTATTGAGAAACGATGATTCCTATCAGTAGTCGGGAGTTGGCATGACGAAGCCCACCACACTTGCGGAATTGGCCGCCCAGGCGGGAACCAAGTTCATCCTCGCGCTCTTCGTCGACCTGAACGGCAAGCCGTGCGCGAAGCTGGTGCCGGTCGAAGCGGTCGACGAACTCGCCACCGACGGAGTCGGGTTCGCCGGCTACGCGGTCGGCGCGATCGGCCAGGAGCCGAAAGACCCCGATCTGGTCGCCATGCCCGATCCTGCGTCGTTCACGCCGATCCCCTTCGTCAAAGAGGGCCTGGCCCTTGTCCATTGCGATCCGCACGTGAACGGTGAGCCGTGGCCGTTCGCGCCGCGCAACATCCTCAAGGCCATGATCCAGCAGGCCGCCGACGCCGGATTCGAACCGTGGATTGGCGCCGAGGTCGAGTACTTCCTACTCAAGCGGGACGCCGACGGCGCATTGGTGCCTGCGGACGACCAGGACACCGCGGCCCAACCGTGTTACGACGCCCGCAGTGTCACCCGGATGTACGACCACCTGTCGTCGATCAGCACCGCGATCAACGGTCTGGGCTGGGGCAACTATGCCAACGATCACGAGGACGGGTCCGGCCAGTTCGAACAGAACTTCAACTATGCCGAGGCGCTGACCACCTGTGACCGGGTCATCACCCTGCGTTACCTGCTCAACGTGATGGCCGCTGAGCGGGGCATGATCGCCACGTTCATGCCGAAGCCGTTCGCGAACAAGACCGGGTCGGGCCTGCACATGCACATGTCACTCACCAGTGGCGGCGCCCCGGTGTTCCCGACCGAGCCCCACGAGGACGACCGCGGCCTCGCGATGTCCGCGACGGCGTACTCGTTCATCGCCGGCATCCTCGATCACGCGTGCGCCATGCAGGCGGTGATCGCGCCAACGGTCAACTCCTACAAGCGAACCGGCGCGATCTCGACGGCGTCGGGTGCCTCCTGGGCGCCGCGCTTCCCGACCTATGGCGGCAATGACCGCACCCACTACGTGCGCGTCCCGGACAGCAGTCGCATCGAAATGCGCGGCGCCGACGGTTCGGCCAACCCGTACCTGGCGGCGGCCGTCGCACTCGCCGCCGGACTGGACGGCATCAAGCGGGCTGCTGACCCCGGCGCCCTGCGCACGGGACCGAAACAGGAACGCCTCCCCGCCACGCTGTTGCACGCCATCGAACGGCTGGAGACCGACGAGGTGATGACCGGCGCCCTGGATGCCGCCATCCCGCCCAACACCGATATTCCCAGTGTCGCCGCCTATTTCGCCCGTCTGAAGAAGACCGAGTTCTGGGACTGGCATTCCGCGGTCGGCGCCTGGGAACACGAGCGCTACCTCACCGCTTTCTGAGCACTGCAGCAAAACCGCTGTCGGCCAACGACATCGGGCCGCGACGAGAAAGGACCAGTACAACCATGTGCGGAATCGTCGGGTTGCACCTGCGCAACCCCGAGCTCTATCCCAGGCTGGGTGAACTGTTGGCCGGCATGCTGACCGCCATGGAGGCGCGCGGCGCCGACTCCGCCGGCATCGCCGTGTATGGCGACCCCGAGTGGTCACCGCCGGGACAGAGCACCATCTCGCTGATCGAAGTCGGCGAGTCCCCCGAACAGGTTGCCGACGCACTCGCCGCCCACCTGGGCGCCGAAATCACCATCGTGGCGCGCGATGTGACCTATCTGGTGTCGGCGTCCACGACGCCTGAGGCACTGCTCGCCGCGGCCAAGGCGGTGTACCCGCACGCCCTCGTCGGCGGATTCGGCACCGATGTGGCGGTGCTCAAGGGCGTCGGCACGCCCACCTCACTGGTCGGGAATTGGGGGCTGGCCGGCGCACAGGGCTGGCAGGGCGTCGGCCATACCCGGATGGCCACCGAATCGGCGGTGACGCCCAGCGGCGCACATCCGTATGCCGTGGGCCCGGATCAGTGTCTGGTGCACAACGGTTCGTTCGCCAACCACGCCGGCATCCGGCGCGACCTGCGCGCCGCCGGCGTCGAGTTCGATTCCGAGAACGACACCGAGGTCGGTGCCCGCTTCGTGGCCCACGAGCTGGCGGCGGGATCCGACGTCGAGCAGGCCCTGACCGATCTGACGACAACATTCGACGGCTTCTACACCCTGCTGGTCTCCAACAGCGACAGCTTCGCCATCGTGCGCGACGCCATCGCGTGCAAGCCTGCGGTCATCGCCGAGACCACGGACTGGGTGGCCATGGCATCGGAGTTCCGCGCCCTGGCGCACCTGCCGGGGATCGCGGACGCCCGCATCTGGGAGCCCGAGCCCGAAGTGGTCTACGCATGGAGCCGAGAGGCGGTGCCGGCATGAGCGACGCGCCAACGACTTTCGACCTGTCGACGGTGAGTCTGCGTGATGTCAATGCGGCTCTGCACGCCGACGACATCGACGGTCAGTTCGTCATCACCAATCCCCAAGGCGCGCACAACGTGGCCGTCGGAGTCAATTCGCCGGTCGAGATCACGATTCACGGCCACGTCGGCTACTACGCCGCCGGCATGAACCAGAAGGCCGAGATCACCGTCAACGGCAACGCCGGACAAGGCTTGGCGGAGAACATGATGAGCGGTGTCGTCCATGTCACCGGCGACGCATCGCAATCGGCGGGCGCCACGGGGCGCGGCGGACTGCTCGTCATCGACGGCAACGCCGCCGCCCGGTGTGGCATCTCGCTGAAAGGGCTGGACATCGTCGTCGGCGGCTCGGTGGGCCACATGAGCGCCTTCATGGCACAGAAGGGCCGCATCGTCATCCGCGGTGACGCCGGCGACGCCCTCGGTGACTCGATCTACGAGGCCCGGCTGTACGTCCGCGGAGAAGTGAAATCCCTTGGCGCGGACTGCATCGAGAAACCGATGGAGGCCGAACACCTCGAGGAGCTCGCGGGCCTGCTCAAGGCGGCGGGCTACGACGACGACCCGGCCACGTACCGGCGCTACGGCTCGGCCCGCAACCTCTATCACTTCCAAGCACACAACTCCTACTGATTGGAGGCCAGCTCATGACCTTCTCGGCAGACGACCGCGCCAACCGCGGTCTACGCGAGTCCGCCACCTTCGACCGCACGACCATCGCCGCCATCCACCGGGCAGCGGAGACCGGCATCTACGACATCCGCGGCTGGGGCGCCAAGCGCGCACTCCCCCATTTCGACGACCTCCTCTTCCTCGGCGCGTCGATGTCGCGTTACCCCCTGGAGGGCTATCGCGAGAAGTGCGGCACCGATGTGGTGTTGGGCGCACGGAACGCCAAATACCCACTGCACCTGGATATCCCGGTCACCATCGCCGGCATGTCGTTCGGGGCGCTGTCCGGACGGGCCAAGGAGGCACTCGGGCGCGGCGCCTCGGAGGTCGGTACATCGACCACCACGGGCGACGGCGGCATGACGCCCGAGGAACGTGGCCACTCCAAACACCTTGTCTACCAATACCTGCCGAACCGGTACGGAATGAACCCGGACGACCTACGCCGCGCCGACGCCATCGAGGTGGTACTGGGCCAGGGCGCCAAGCCCGGTGGAGGCGGAATGCTGCTGGGCCAGAAGGTCTCCGAACGGGTCGCCGGGATGCGCGACCTGCCGCAGGGCATCGACCAGCGCTCGGCGTCGCGGCACCCCGACTGGACCGGCCCCGACGACCTGACCATCAAGATCAACGAGCTCCGTGAGATCACCGACTGGGAGAAGCCGATCTACGTCAAGGTCGGCGCATCGCGCACGTACTACGACGTCAAACTCGCGGTCCACGCCGGCGCCGACGTCGTCGTGGTCGACGGCATGCAGGGCGGCACCGCGGCCACCCAGGAGGTGTTCATCGAACACGTCGGCATCCCCACCCTGGCCGCGGTACCGCAGGCGGTGCAGGCCCTGCAGGAACTCGGCGTCCACCGCAAGCCCGACGGCGTGCAATTGATCGTGTCCGGCGGTATCCGCACCGGCGCCGACGTCGCGAAAGCACTGGCGCTGGGAGCCGACGCCGTCGCGATCGGCACCGCCGCATTGATCGCGCTCGGCGACAACCACCCGAAGTACGAGGCGGCGTACGCTCAATTGGGCTCGGCAGCAGGGTTTTTCGACGATTTCCAGGATGGCCAGGACCCAGCAGGTATCACCACGCAGGATCCGGTGTTGCAGCAGGCGCTGGACCCGGTCGACGGCGGCCGCCGCGTCGCCAACTACCTGCGCGTCTTGACGATGGAGGCACAGACCATCGCACGCGCCTGCGGCAAGGCACACGTCACGCACCTGGAGCCCGAGGACATGGTCGCCGTGTCCATCGAAGCCGCCGCCATGGCGCGGGTGCCGTTGGCCGGCACGTCGTGGATCCCGGGCCACTCCGCGGCAGGTGGTTTCTGATGGCGTCGAAAGCCGTGATCATCGGTGGCGGCCTCATCGGACTGTCCATCGCGCATTCCCTGACTCAGCGCGGACTCACGGATGTCCTTGTCCTGGAACGGCATCAGCTGGCCAGCGGCGGAACCGGAAAATCATCGGGCATCGTCCGCGCCCACTACGGTGTGCCGTCGATCGCCGCGATGGCCTGGCGCAGCCTGCCGGTGATCGAACAGCTGGGAGACGCCGTCGGCTTCCGCCAGGTCGGCTACACCGTGCTCGTCGGCGACGAGAACGTCGACGCCCTGAGCGCCAACACGGCCATGCATCAATCGCTCGGCGTCGAGGTCGAGCTGATCGACACCGAGACCCTGCAGAAACTGTGGCCGATGCTCGAAACCGCCGATGTGGCACTGGCTTCCTACGAACCACGTGGCGGATTCGCCGACGCCACGCAACTGGCACTGCACTTCGGGCAGACGGCCCGCGCGGCGGGCGCCAGGATCCGGCAGAACACGCCCGTCGCCCGCGTCGTGACCGCAGGCGACAAGGTCACCGGGGTCATGCTGGAGAACGGTGACCTCATCGACGCCGATCTGGTGATCGTGGCCAACGGCTGGTGGTCGGCAAAGTTGTTGGCCGCCATGGGCATCGAATTTCCCATCGAGGCGTACCGATCGGAGCTGCTGATCGTCGACGCCGGCACACCGCTGCCGGACCTGCCGGTGATCTCCGACCTGATCAGCCTGCAGTACTGCCGCGTCGAAGGCGCCGGCCAGTTTCTGGTCGGCAACAGCGACCACGCGGACTTCCAGAAGAAATTCGTCGACCCGGACAACTACTCGAACGTCGCGGCGGAGGCATCCGTCCTGGCCTACGGCGAGAAGGTGATGCACCGGTTCCCCGGCTTCCCCGAACCGGCGGTGACTCACACCTACGCCGGGGTGTATGACGTTCCGCCGGACTGGAATCCGGTGATCGCGCCGATCGGCGGGGTCGACGGGTTGATCCTGGCAGCCGGTTTCGCCGGTCACGGATTCAAGATCAGCCCGGCGGTCGGTGAGCTGGTCGCGGACCTGGTGTTCGAGGGCGACAGCACCGATCCCGACATCCCGGCCACGGACTTCCGGCTGGAACGGTTCGCCGAAGGCAAGCCGCTCAACAGCCTGCACCCGTACGTGGGTGCGGGCGAGATGCGCTGACGACCTCAAATTTCTCTGCCAAGAAGGATCTTTCATGCCTGACACCGTCACCTCGTTGCTTGCCGAGATCGCCGGCACCGGCGTCGACAACCAGCGCGGCGGCTACACCCGGCCCGTCTATTCGACTGCCGAGCTCGACCTGCGGTCGTGGTTCATCGCGCACGCGGCCAAGCGCGGTCTGGACATCGAGACCGATCGCAACGGGATCATCTGGGCCTGGTCGGGCGGGGTCGGCGATGACGCCGTCGTCACCGGCAGCCACCTGGATTCGGTGCCCGGAGGTGGCGCCTACGACGGACCGCTCGGGGTGGCGTCGGCGTTGGTCGCCTTCGATCTGCTGGCCGCCCGCGGCGTCGGCGGACGGCGGGCCATCGCGGTGTTCCCCGAGGAGGAGGGCTCCCGTTTCGGGGTCGCATGCCTGGGCTCGCGGCTGCTGACTGGAGCGATCGACCCGGACCGGGCCCGGTCACTGACAGACAGCAGCGGCACCACGTTCGCCGAGGCAAGTCGTTGTGCCGGAATCGATCCCGCTCATCTGGGGCCCGATCCAGACATGGTGCGGCGGATCGGGACGTTCGTGGAACTCCATGTCGAACAGGGCCGCGGTCTGATCGACCTGGGCAGGCCGGTGGCTGTCGCGTCGTCCATCCTCGGCCACGGCCGGTGGCGGTTGTCCTTCACCGGTGCGGGCAACCACGCCGGCACCACGCTCATGACGGACCGGGCCGATCCCATGGTGGCCGCCGCCCGGCTGATCACCGCCGTCCAGTCACAGGCGCGGGCCATCAGCGGCGCACGCGCCACCGTCGGCCGGATCGTCCCGGTGCCCGGCGGCACCAACGTCATCGCCTCGCGTGTGGATCTCTGGCTGGACGTACGTCACCCCGAGGACGCGGTGACCAAGTTCCTGGTGCACGAGATCGCGGAGGCCGCCAATGCCGCTGCCGCCGGCGAGGGCTGTGGTGTCACGATGACCGAGGAATCATTCAGCGCCACCGTCGATTTCGATTCGTCGTTGCGTGACGGGCTGAGCGCTACGCTCGATGACGCGCCGATACTGGGCACCGGCGCGGGGCATGATGCCGGAGTCTTGAAGGATCACGTGCCCACCGCAATGTTGTTCGTGCGCAACCCCACCGGCGTCTCCCACGCGCCGTCCGAAGCGGTCGAGAACGCGGATGCCGAAGCCGGCTCGGTCGCTCTGGCCGACAGCCTGCAGCACCTCATCGAGGCCCAGTCGGCCCGTACCGACCCCGACGCGCGTCGTCTACTGACAGTGGACGTTGATGCGTTACGGTTGACAAGTGGAGAACGACGAAACGCTACTTCGCAATGCGGGCACCACCCGTAACCGACGGCCCGACGACAAGGTCGAAGAACTCGAGCTCGAGGTCGCCATCGCGCGCAATGTTCGTCAGCTGCGCCACAATTCGGGTCTGTCGGTCGGCGAGATGGCCGCCCGCATCGGCATCTCCAAGGCCATGCTGTCCAAGGTCGAGAATGCCCAGACGTCCTGCTCGCTGAGCACCCTCGCGCTGCTGTCCAAAGGTTTCGACGTACCGGTGACCTACCTGTTCCGCGGCGCCGACACCGAACGGCCCGCGTCGTTCGTCAAAGCCGGCAAGGGCACCCCGATCGTCCGCAGCGGCTCGCAGGCCGGCCACGAATACGAACTACTGGGTGGGCTCCGCGGCGAGCACAAGCGCCTGGAATGCCTGATGGTCACGCTCAACGAGGACAGTGAGGTCTACCCACTGTTCCAGCATCCCGGGACCGAATTCATCTACATGCTCGACGGCGTCATGGACTACGGCCACGGCCGGTCCGAGTATCGACTAGAGCCCGGCGACTCACTGCAGTTCGACGGTGAGGGCGTCCACGGGCCCACCCGGCTCATCCGTCTGCCGATCCGCTTTGTGTCGGTCATCGCATTCCCCGACGGCGCGATATAGATAACAGGCCCAGAGCCCGCGATCGGACTGCCCGTTGCCCCGCAGCCCTTTAGGGTTGGCGACATGACAGGGGGCCTACTACCCGTCGGACAGACCAGGGTGCAGCCGGTTTTTGCCGACGTCGACACCGGCGTAGACGACGCGATGGCACTGGCCTACCTGCTGGCCAGCGCCGACGCCGAGCTGGTGGGCATCGCGTCCACCGCGGGCAACGTCCCGGTCGACCAGGTATGCGTCAACAATCAGGGGCTGCTGCAGTTGTGCGGCGTCGGCCCCATCCCGGTGTCCAGGGGCTCGAGCGTCCCGCTGGTCGCGCCGTTGCGCACTGCCGAGGACACCCACGGCCCGCAGGGACTCGGTTATGCGGAACTGCCCGAGCCCGACGCCGAGTCCGAAATCGGCGGCGTGCTCACCGACTACGACGCCGCCGAGGCCTGGATCCAGGCCGCACGCGAGTACCCCGGCGAGTTGATCGGTCTCGTCACCGGCCCGTTGACCAACTTCGCGCTGGCGCTGCGGCAGGAGCCGTCGCTCCCCCGGCTGCTGCGACGCCTGGTGATCATGGGCGGGGCCTTCGACTACCGGGGCAACACCACGCCGGTGTCCGAATGGAACATCAGCGTCGACCCGGAGGCCGCCGCCGAGGTGTTCTCGGTCTGGGGCGCGGCCTGGGGTCTGGAGGACCCGACGCATCTGCCAATAGTGCTGGGGCTCAACCTGACCGAGAACGTCGCGATGACACCGTCGCTGTTGAGCCGGCTGGCTACCGCAGCGGGCGGACCGTCGTCGCCGATGAGTGTGCTGGACGATCGCGGGACACGGTCGACGTCATCCAACCCGCTGATCCGGGTGCTGGAAGACGCCATGCGCTTCTACTTCGAGTTCCATTTCGACCAGGGCGAGGGCTATCTGGCGCACCTGCACGACCCGCTCGCGGCGGCGGTGGCGCTCGACCCGGACATCGTCCGGTACCAGCAGGCGACGGTCGACGTGGAACTACTGGGCACGTTGACGCGCGGCATGACGGTCGCCGACTGGCGCGGACACTGGGGACGCCAGCCCAATGCCCACATCGGCATCGAGGTCGACCCGGTGGCGTTCTTCGACCGGTTCATCGAGCGCGTCGGGGCCTTCGCGTCCAAGTTGTGAGGGGTGTTCCGACGACTCCGCGAGCTGGCGCAAAACTGTCTTTCCCGAACGGAATTCGACAGGTTTACGTTCCCCCGCAAGCGGGAGGTGCCCCCAGCTCGCGGCGGGAGCTCAGTCGTCGGTGACGGTGATCTTGACGTCGATGTTGCCGCGGGTGGCGTTGGAGTAGGGGCAGACCTGGTGGGCCTTGTCCGCCAGCTCCTGGGCGGCATCGTGCTCCAGGTTGGGCAGGGTGATCTCCAGCTCGACCGCCAGGCCGAATCCGCCGTTGTCCAGCTGGCCGAGCGAAACCCGGGCTCCCACAGACGAATCGGTGACGTCAGCCTTGGCTTCGCGGGCGACCAGGCGCAGCGCCGAGTGGTAGCAGGCGGCGTAGCCGATGGCGAAAAGCTGCTCGGGGTTGGTGCCGTTGCCGCTGCCACCCATCTCCTTCGGGATGGCCAGATCCAGGTCCAGCTTGCCGTCGGAAGTGCGGCCGTGGCCGTCGCGACCTTCGCCGGTGGCCAGGGCTTCGGCGGTGTACAGCGTCTTCATGTCGATCTCCTTGTGGTGGGTGGTACCGGTGACGCGGATTGCGTCGGTAAATCAGTGCGATGCGGTGAGCGCATCGGTCAATCGGCGGATCGCATCGCGCAAATCCGCGGCTTCCTGCTCGGTGATGCCGGTCTGGGCGCCCAGCTTCTCGGGGATGCACTGGGCCTTTCCCTCGAGCTTGCGGCCGGCCGGGGTGAGGCTCACCTCGACCTGACGCTCGTCCTGCTGCGACCGTTCACGACGGATGAATCCGTTGGCCTCCAGCCGTTTCAGTAGCGGTGAGAGAGTCCCCGAATCCAGCTGCAGCCGCTCACCAAGGCGCCCGACCGTGACCCGTTCCTCTTCCCACAACACCAGCAGCACCAGGTACTGCGGGTAGGTGAGATTCAGCTCGGACAGGATCGGCCGGTAGGCCGCCGTCATCGCCCGCGACGCCGAGTACAAGGCGAAGCAGAGTTGGCGGTCCAAGGTGAGTGCGTCCACGTGAAGAACTGTAGCCCACAATTCAGTTGTGCACAACCACAATCTTCTGACGCCTTGCCTCCGCCTCAGCCGAGGTGCTGCTGGAGCCAGTAGACGCTGGTGGCGAGCCATTCGCTGTAGTGCCCCATGGCGCAGTGGTCGTCGTCGGGGTACAGGATCAGCTCGCCGCGGGGTGCAGCGTTGGCGAGGTCGACGGAGTCCTGTGTCGAGACGAGGGTGTCGGTGTCACCGTTGATGACGAGCAGCGGCACCGCGATGTCGGCGTAGAGGGCTTCGAGCGACAAGGCGTGCAATCGCCGGCCCATGTCCGTGAGGCTGGTGGCACCGATGGTGTTGCGCAGGGTACTCAGGATGATCGCGGGCATGCCGAAGGTGCCGGCCGGCTTGAAGCTGCGGTGGTAGAGGCCGCCGTTGGCAACCACCGCCTTGATTCGCTTGTCGCGCGCAGCCATTCGCGCCGACCAGTGCGCGCCGAAGCTGACGCCGACCATGCCGATCCTGTCGGCGTCGACACCAGGGTGCGCGGTCAGGTGATCGAGCATGGCCGTGTAGAGGTTTTCGGATTCAAGCGAGAGCGGCTTGCGGTAGGCATAGGTGCCGGGCATCTCCATCGTGACGACCGCCATGCCGTTGTGGCGGTACTTCAGAATCGGGATCGCCACCTCCTGGATGGTGCCTTCCATACCGTTGGTGATCAGCACTGTGGCAGCGGGCTCGCCCCCAGCCGGAAACGCCGCATAACCCTTGACGGCTTCACCGTCGACATGCAGCGTGATGACCTCGACGTCGATACCCATGGCCGGAGCCAGCGCGCGGATCAGCGCCTCGAAGAGGCACTGCGACTCGGCGTAGGCCTGCAGCCGCCGGGGCGTCCAGCCCGGCCAGGACGCGGCGAACAGGTACGTCATGGCTTTGACCAGTTCGTCGACGGCGACGGCGGCATCGACATGGTCGGGATTGTCGGCAATGAACGACGTGACCAACTGCCCGACGGTTTCCGGGGCGCGCTCGGCAAACACGTCCACCGCAGGCGCCAGCACGGCGCCGAGGCGGCCGACAAGGTCGTCGTCGGCCGGTACCAGCAGCTCGCTTGGGGCCGGGCCGCCCAACCGGACCAGCGCGGCTGCGGCCACTTCGAGGTGCCGGGCGGCGAGTCGGCGCCAGTAATCCACCCACGCTTGATCGTCGAACGAGCGGCAGTCCCGCAGCTGACTTGTGAAGAGCCGCTTGTCGATTCCACCCATGTGGGCGAACCGGTCGACGAACAGCTCGGGCAGGAAGTAACCGACGCCGACTCGCCGCGCGGCGTATTCGGTGGTTCCCGTCAACGCACAGAGGCTGACGATCAGATTCTTGGCAATGCGTGACATGAGGGCCTCCGGTCGGGCGTGACAGTGCGCCGATGGTAGGCAGAGATTTCTCCCTAACGCAATGATCTTTGCGTTACACTGTTGCCGTGGAGGAACCGAATGAGGTCTCACGCCGCCCGGGTGGACGTTCCGCGCGCATCCGGACCGCCGTCCTGGAAGCCGCACTCGACCTCCTCGAGACCGGCGTCACGTCATCAAGCCTCCCCGAACTGGCGGCCCACGCCGGCGTAGCTCCGTCCTCGATCTATCGCCGTTGGGGCACATGGGAAAACGTCATCGCCGACGCACTACTGGCCAGCAGCGAAGCTGCGATTCCCATCCCCGACACCGGCAACCTGCGCCAGGACCTGATCGAGTTCACCACGTCGCTCGCGAAATACCTGGAGTCACCGCGCGGCTATGCATTGACCCGTGCGGCGAGTTCCGTCGCCGCAGACTCCCCCGACATCGCTGACGCCCGTACGCGGTTCTGGACCGAGCGGTTTCAGGTCGCCAAGACCATCATCACGCGCGGCATCGATCGCAACGAGCTGCCCACGACCGCCGATGCAGCGCTCATCATCGAAACCATCATCGCGCCACTGCATTTCCGGCGCCTGGTCACTCATCATGACGTCACGCACGGGCTCGCCGCACGGATCGACCTGGTGCTGAAAGGAGCACAGACCACATGATCGACGAAACCCAGGTACAGGCCATGCGACGACGGCACACCGACGGTGCCACCGTCGTCGAGGTGCAGTCCGGCGGTGTTTGGCAGCGATGGACGAATGATCAACTACCGCTTGGGCTTCCGCCAGTACCTGAGTGGCGCGATGCGGCCGTCGACGGCGTGGCGACCGATGCGCGATTACCGTTCGCTCCCGCATCTTTCCGCGACTTCATGCTCTACGAACAACACGTCATCGACGCGTCACGCGCGATGGCGCGCCGGTACCTGCCGGGCCGCTACCGGGTGACGGCCGCGTATGAGCGCATCACCGGATCGACGTTCCCGATGTTCAAGCCGAACCGGCTGTGGTTCGAGCAGCCGATCTACTACATGAGCAACGCGCTGACCTTCGTGCCCAGTGGAACACCGATCACCACACCGGCTTACGCCCGCGACCTCGACTATGAGCTCGAACTCGGGTTCGTCATCGGCCGCCCGCTCCGCAATGCCACACCGGCTGAAGCCGTCGCAGCGATCAGTGGCTACGTCGTCCTCAATGACCTGTCCGCCCGCGACGTCCAAATCGCCGAGATGCGTAGCGGTTTCGGACCGCAGAAAGCCAAACACTTCGCCAGCTCCATGTCCGATACCGTGGTCGCCGCGACGTCGGGCATCGACCCGTACACGCTGGAAGCCGAAGTCAGGATCAACGGTGTCACCGTGACACGAAGCTCCACAAGGGGCATGCAGCACTCACTCGGCGAAGCCCTGGCCCACGCCTCCAAGAGCGAACAGCTCTATCCCGGAGAGCTGTTCGGCACCGGAACCCTGCCGGGCTGCTCGGGAATCGAATCCGATCATCTTCCTCAAGCGGGAGACAGGATCGACCTGACCATCCACGGCATCGGCACCATCACTCACGAATTCCGATCCGGCGCCGAAAAGCACCGCGCATGAACATCATCCAGGTGAACGACCAGGTGCACATGGTCACCGGCACCAACGTCAACTGGGCGCTGATCACCGACGGCGACGCAGTGACGGTCATCGACAGCGGCTACCCGAATGACGGTGCGCGACTTCTCGCATCCATCGAGCACATCGGACGCCGTGTCGAAGATGTCCAGGCGATCCTGCTCACCCATGCACACCTCGACCACGTCGGCGGCATCCCCACTTTGCGCGCCCGCCGCCACGTACCGGTGCTGACCGGCACCGAGGAAGCGCACCACGCACGACGCGAATATCTTGAGCAGATCACGCCACGTCAAATGCTGCAGCAGTGCGCACACCGAGCTGGCCGTAGATGGGTTCGGCAGACGCTGTGCGCCGTCCTGCCGCACATGTCGATCGCCATCGCCGACGCGGTGCCGGTACCCGCCGATGTCCCCCTCGACCTGCCCGGCGCCCTCGTACCGATCGCCACACCCGGCCACACCAGCGGACACACAGCGTGGTTGATGCCGTCGACCGGTGTGCTGTTCACTGGCGATGCCCTCGTCACTGCTCATCCGCTGTCCGCACTCGGTTCAGGCCCGCAGCTGCTGCCCGCGGTGTTCAACGAAGACGAGCCGGCCATGCGTGCCGGCCTGTCTCACATCGCGCAATTGCCCGCCGACACAATCATTCCCGGACACGGACCGCTCTGGCGCGGGCCATTGCCGCAGTTGATCCACCAGGCTGTCGCCGCCGACCAGACGAACTAACTATTCATAAACCCCCTCCACATACCACCGCCGCTGCCGATAGCAGAGGAGCAGCGCACGGCTCTCCCCTTCATCTCCGAGCAGCACCTGAACCCGGGCCGTGCGGCCCTTCCCCCGCTCCGGATCCCACCAGCGTTCGTCGACCGGCCACGGCCCAGCCCACCAGCGCAACGCCCCGCGGTACCCCGAACCCGTCAGCCCCACCGGATCGGTGGAGAACATGCCCCGGTCCGTCACCCGAACCGAATCACCGCGTACGTCAACAAGTTCCACCGGGTCATCCAGCAGGACCACCGGAGCCGGCTCCGGCAGGCGCCCGGGCCACGGCTGGGTTGGATCATTCAACGGCACCACCTCATCACCCAGCGGCGTGAGCGTGATGCGCTCGGCCGGCCCCCGTCCACCACTGAGCACCGGCACCTGCACCGCCTCCGGCCCGAGCAGACCCTGGACCCGCACCAGCGCCCGCCGGGCGCGCATCCGGTCGTCATCTCCGGAAGATCCCCACAACGGCAACTGCAATGCCGCGGCCGAGACGACCTCGACCGGATGCAGCCGCAACACCGTGATGGGTCCGGTGGGCCCGGCGCCGCCCAGTCCCCGCCTGGTCAGCCAACCGTCCAGCTGCCACCGCACCCGGTCCGCGGTGGCATCCTCGGTCAGCGGCTCGGCACACCGCCAAACCCGTTGCAGTTCCTCACCGTTGGCGGTCACCGCATCGATGGCCAGCCGAGTGCACCCCACCCCGGCGGACTCCAGGCTGCGGTGCAACTGGCTTGCCAGCGAGCGTCCGGCGAATGCCGCCGCGTCCACCCGGTCGATCGGCGGGTCGCAGTCCATCACGGCGTCGAGGTCCGCCGGCGTCTCCGGTCCCGACGGGCGGCGCGCCGGTTCACCCCGCGAAAACCGGTGCGCGACCACGGCATCGGTACCGAACCGGGACGCCACGTCGGTCCGGGACAACGCGGCGAACTGCCCAATGGTTCGGATACCCATGCGCCACAACAAGTCCGCCAGTTCTTCCCGGCCCTCACCGGACAGGCTCGGTTCGGTGGCCAACTGCCGGATGGACAATTCTGCGAGAAACTGCGCATCCTCACCCGGCGCGAGGATGCGCCCCGCCCGGGCCGCGAAGACCGCCGTGGGCAGCTGGTCGGCGATGCCCACCTGGCATTCGACCCCGGCCGCACCCACCGCGTCGACCAATCGTTCAGCCGCGGTCTGCTCCGACCCGAAATACCGGGCCGCGCCACGCACCGGCAATACCAGCAGCCCCGGCCGCAGGACCTCTGCGCGCGGCACGACCTCGTCGACCGCAGCCGTCACCCCCTCGAAATGACGGGCATCCCGCGCCGGATCGGCGGTGGCGACGTGCAATTGCGGACAGCGTGCCTGAGCTTCCCTGCGCCGCAACCCCCTTCGGACGCCCGATGCCCGCGCCGACGCCGAACAGGCCGCCACCCGGTTCGCCAGAGTGACCGCCACCGGTTCGGTCACCGGCAGCCCGGCCGCCACCGCCGCCGCCACCGCGGGCCAGTCCATGCACCAGATGGCCAACACCCGGGACATCTCAGCCACCCACCGCTCGCAGCGGACGCATCGAGCGGCCGCGGGCCCGCGTGTCCAGCCGCACCCGGCCGATCCGCCCGCACCCCGGCACCGGGTCCCCGTCGCCCGCTCCGACCACCTCGTACCCGCGGACCCTGGCCTCCAGCCGGGCCGTCGCCCCGGGCCAGTCGCCGTCGGTGACCAGCAGGGTGCACTCGCGCTGCCGGGCCCGGGACGCCACCACCCGCGCCCGGCCGGCCGGAACGGACTTGCCACCCAGCCCGAGCAGCACCAGGTCGAGCCCGTCCATGAGCACCGCGGCCACCTCCACCGGGTCCGGCCCCGGGTCCGGGATGAGCGCGATGCGTTCCAGGTCGGCCCCCATCTCCACCGCGGCCAGCAGCCCGACCTTGGGCTGACCGACGATGGCCGCATACCCACCGGCCGCCGTCACCGCGGCCACCATTCGCAACGGCAGCGAGCGGGCCCCCGAGAGCACCGCGACCGTGCCGCGGGGCAACACGTCAGGCAGCAGCTCAGACTGCAGATCCGACGGTTCCAGCAAACTTTCGGCAACCTTCGGGGCAGGCTCGGACCGTCCCCGGTCCCGGCCGCGCAAACCCGCGGGTCCCGACATCTCGGCGATCTTGCGCCGGAGTTGTTCCAGCTGGTCAGCGCGGTCAATCTGGCTATTCGCCAGACTGGTCACAGCCGCCACAACAACACCTCCCGCACCATCAGACACTGTCAATATTCGAATATTTGTTCGATATCGTGAGTAAACACCCACCCACCGACACGGTCAAGCCGCCGGTGACCCACAACACCGCCATCGCAGCGTTCTGACCTGTACGCTCATAACTGGAATAGGTCCGGAAATCCCGCTCGGGGCTTGGTGGACCGCTGCGCTAGTGGAAGGGCATGCATCATGCGTTCGAATCGTCTGGTCCACCGCGTCGCCGCCGCAGCGGGAGGCACCGCACTCATCGCGATGATCGGCCTCACCGCCGGCTGCGGCGAGGAGAAGAAGACCCCCGAGGCGCCGTCGACCACCACCACGACCACGACCACATCGGCGGTCACCCCGACCGAGAAGTCGCTCAGCCCGAACGGCGGCAACCTGTTCACCCCGTCGGTCACCGCCAACCCGGCGCCCACCGCCACACCGGGCACGCACCGCAACTGACAACCAACCCGGGTTGCCTACCGGCCCAGCAGAATCCGGGTTCGCGCTACCGTTGGTACATGCCATCGCCGAATCGGACACCACCCCGGCGATGGCTGGTTGCCCTGGCGCTTGCCGCCACGCTGACGATGGTGGTCGTCAACCTGCCCACCCCGGGCCGGCCGACCACGGCGTCAGACCAGCCGTCGGGCACCATCGACGGTCCCTTCGCGTCGCTACTCGCCTCCTCGACCGATCTCGGGCCCGCTCATCCGCAGCGCGTCCAGCTCACCGCCACGCTCGATGCGAACCATCGACCGGACGCGCTGATCAATTGGGCTGAGCTGCAACGCCTTTCGGTGCGCTGGCGCCCCGGCGACAACTGGGCCGTCGTCGAAGGCGACCCCGACCGGATGGGCGCCGCCTTCGGCGTCGAGGTGCACGACTATCGCGGCCGGCGTGGACAGGAGTTCTACGCCGCGCCGCAGCAACCCCAGCTCCCCACCGAACTACAAGGCACGGTCGCCGAATTGGGCCGGATCCTCAGCTACACCCCGCACCACGATTCGGCACCGCAGGACCCGCCGCAGGGTGTCCCGGAACGCGGACTGACCCCGAGCCACCTGCTCAGCGCCTACCACGCCGACAAGTTGAGCGCCGCCGGCCACACGGGCAAGGGCACCACGGTGGTGGTCTTCGCTTTCAACGGTTACGACCAAGCCGACCTGGACCAGTTCTCGACCACCTTCGGCCTGCCCAAGTTCACCCCGACCCTCATCGGCGGGCAGCCCGGCGACGAGCGCGGCGAGACCACCATGGACCTCGAGGTGATCCATGCCATCGCCCCCGACGCCCGGCTGGTCGTGGTCAACGCCCGTCCGACCGTCACCGGCGACGGCGCCTACGTGAAGATCGGCGAGATGTTCGAGCGGACCGACCGTGATTTCCCCGGCGCGATCTGGAGCCTGTCGATCGGCTGGGGCTGCGACAAACTGACCACCGCGGCCGACCTCACTCCCGTCCGCTCGGCGTTGGCCGCCGCAGAAGCGCACGGCACCACGGCATTTGACGCCAGCGGCGACCTGGCCGGACTGGAATGCAAGGGCGGCGACGACTGGGACTCCCCTCCCGGCCCCGCCGACATCGGGCTGGATTCGGTGGCGTCGCTGCCCGAGATGACCAACGTCGGCGGCAGCACCCTGTCCACCGATGCCGAGGGCAGGTGGGTGGACGAACAGGCCTGGTTCAACGTCCCGCTCTCCCAGGGCACCGGCGGCGGCGTCTCCGCACTGTTCGACCAGCCACGCTGGCAGGCGGCCGCGGCGAACCAGGTCGACCCGAAACGCAGCGCCGGCAAGCGCATGACGCCGGACATCTCGGCCGTCGCCGATCCCTACACCGGCGTGCGGATCGTGGTGGACAAGGAGGTGGTCGTCGGCGGCGGCACCTCGCAGTCCGCACCGATCTGGGCCGGCCTGACCGCCGTCATGACGCAATACCTCACCGCCAACGGCGGACGGCCGATCGGCGCGCTCAACCCGCTGCTGTATCGGATTGCCACCGGCGCCCCGCGACCGGCATTCCGCGATATCACCTTGGGCGGCAACGCCGTTGACACGGCGGGCCCGGGCTACGACCTGGTCAGCGGGCTCGGCACCCCGAACGTGGAGAACCTGGCGGAAAACCTGTTGTTGCTGCAGAAGGTGACGCAATGAGCACCCAGCTCGAAGACCGGCCGATGATGGAGTGCGAGGTCTGCCAGCTGGACGTCCCGGCGGGCGAGTACTGCGGGCTGTGCGGCGCGCCGCTGAGCGAACACCGTCACGACGGACCGCATTGGTTGCGGGCGCGGTCGTTCAGCGCCGCACCCGGCCAGCATCTGCTTCGCCTGTCGATCACCAGCTCGCTGTTCCCCCACCTGTCCCCGCGGTCGCGCACGTCGTTCATGCTCGGGCTCGTCGCCCTGGTGCTGGCCCTGGTCGCCACCGCGATGCTTCGCCTGCCCGGCGCGCTCGTCGCCGTCGCCGTCCTCGGGCTGCCCGTGATCTTCGGAATCTATCTCCGGGAATCGGAATTCAACCAGGACGCACCGCGGGGCAACCTCTGGCTGACCGCCGGTCTCGCCGTCGCGCTGGGCGTCGGGTGGGCGCTGCTCACCGGAGCGGTGGCCGCCCGGTCTTACGGCATCCCGCTCGGTGCGGGCATCGCGGCGGCCCGCATGCTGCGCACCGGCCTCGGCGCCACGCTCGGTGGCCTCCTGCTGATGCAGGTGCCCACACTGGTGATCCGTCTGGTCCGGCCCGGCCATCGAGAAGCCTTGCACGGCTACGCCATCGGCGCCCACGCCGCCATCTATTTCACCGCGGCGGCAACCCTGACCCGGCTGGCCCCGCAGTTCGGCACCGGCATGGTCAACCGCGACCGCCCGCTGCAAGGCCTGTTGGTCGAGGCCGGTATCCGCGGCCTGGCCACTCCCATCATCGCGGCCACCGTCGGCGGCCTGATCGGTGCGGCGCTGTGGTTCACCCGGCCACCGAACAAGGCGCACCAACATCGAGGCTACGTCCGGCTGACGCTGACCCTGATCGCGGTGATCGTCGCCGTGGTCTACGCCCTGCTCGGCCTGATCGACGCGGTCCAACTGCCCCAGTTCGTCCAGCTGGCAATGTATTTCGCGCTCACCCTCGTCGCACTGCTGGCATTGCGCGTCGGCTTGCACCTGGCGCTGTTGCACGAGGCCCACGACGACTACAACATGGACGAGCCACTGCTGTGCACCCAGTGCGGCCACGTGGTGCCCGACGCCCCGTTCTGCGCGGCCTGCGGCGCCGCCACCCGGGCATCGTCACGGGCCGCACGGCACAGCCAGCGCACCGACCGCCCGGCACCCGCCGACAGCTTGACGGTGGGGCTCCTCCCCGGCTACTCGCTGCACGCGCCTGCCTACGCGACGACGCCGACCCGGACCACGAAACGCGTTCAGGTGACACTGATCTTCGTCCTCGCCGCAGTGGTGCTGGCCGCGCTCCTGGTCGGGGTGTCCGGACTTCTGGAGAAGCCGGCCGTGCGGTACGTGTGCCCGCCGGAATGCGGCCATCCGCCCATGGGTCAGCCGGTGACCATCAACCCCCGGTTCACCGCACCCGACGGCTCGTTCAGCGTCGCCTACCCGGCGACCGGATCGGCGTACGAAGTGACCAAGGACGACCACGGCGTGCTGGCCAAACTGCTCGCCGGCGACGGCGGGATGCTGCAGCTGTTCAGCCGGCCCGCGACCGGACGCCAGCCGAAAGACATTGCGGCCGAACTGGTCAAGTCGACCTATCCGGATGCCAAGACCGCGTACGAAATTCCGAACGCCATGGTCGGCTACCAGACGGGCTACGGCGTCGTCGCCGACTGGTATCCGCAGGGCGCGAGCCGCCAGTACTCCCGGATGCGGCTGTTGGTGCTCGTCGCCGTCAAGAACGACCTGGCACTGATTGCGGCGGCCTCCGGTCCGTACCACCGTTTCGGGCCCGACTTCGGCTCCGGGAAGCCGTCCGCGGTCGGCCTGCAACTCGCCCTGGACATGGGCCAGTACGTCAACAGCTTCGCGTGGCGGGGCGACCCGGCGCGCTGAGACTCACCCGTCAGCGGAGGGGGATCACTCCCACTCGATGGTGCCCGGCGGCTTGCTGGTGATGTCCAGCACCACGCGGTTCACCTCGGGCACCTCGTTGGTGATGCGCGTCGAAATGCGTTCCAGCACTTCGTAAGGCACGCGGGTCCAGTCGGCGGTCATGGCGTCCTCACTGGACACCGGGCGCAGCACGATCGGATGTCCGTAGGTCCGCCCGTCGCCCTGCACACCGACCGAGCGCACGTCGGCGAGCAGCACCACGGGGCACTGCCAGATGCTCTGGTCCTGACCGGCCGCGGTGAGCTCCTCGCGGGCGATCGAGTCGGCGCGGCGCAGCGTGTCCAGCCGGGAGCCCGTCACCTCGCCGACGATCCGGATACCCAGACCCGGGCCCGGGAACGGTTGGCGCCCAACGATTTCCTCGGGCAGGCCGAGCTCGCGGCCGACGGCGCGCACCTCGTCCTTGAACAGCAGCCGCAGCGGCTCGACGAGTTTGAACTTGAGGTCCTCGGGCAGACCGCCGACGTTGTGGTGGCTCTTGATGTTGGCCGTACCGGTGCCACCGCCCGATTCCACGACGTCCGGGTAGAGCGTGCCCTGCACCAGGAATTCGATCTCGGACTCGCTCGATCCCAGGGTGTCGCGCACCGCGCCCTCGAAGGCCCGGATGAACTCGCGGCCGATGATCTTGCGCTTGCCTTCGGGGTTGGTCACACCCGACAGGGCGTCGAGGAAGCGGTCGGCTTCGTCGACGGTGACGAGCTTGGCACCGGTCGCGGCGACGAAGTCGCGTTCGACCTGCTCACGCTCCCCCGCGCGCAGCAGGCCGTGGTCGACGAACACACAGGTCAGTCGGTCGCCGATGGCGCGCTGCACCAGCGCGGCCGCGACCGCCGAGTCGACGCCGCCCGACAGGCCGCAGATGGCCTGACCGTCGCCGATCTGCTCGCGCACCTGCTCGACTAGCTGGTCGGCGATGTTGGCCGCGGTCCAGGTCGCGCCGATGCCGGCGAAGTCGTGCAGGAACCGGCTCAGCACCTGCTGGCCGTGCGGCGAGTGCATCACCTCGGGGTGGTACTGGACACCGGCCAGCTTGCGGGCCCGGTCCTCGAAGGCGGCGACCGGGGCACCGGGGCTGCTGGCCACGACGTCGAATCCGGCGGGCGCCGCGGTGACCGCGTCGCCGTGGCTCATCCACACCGGCTGCGTGCCGGGCAGGCCTGAATGCAGTTCTCCGCCGGAGACTTTCAGTTCGGTCCGGCCGTATTCACTGGTGCCGGTGTGCGCCACGGTGCCGCCGAGCGCCTGCGCCATGGCCTGGAACCCGTAGCAGATGCCGAACACCGGGACGCCGAGGTCGAAGATCGCCGCGTCCAGTTGCGGCGCGCCGTCTTCGTAGACGCTGGACGGCCCACCGGACAGCACGATGGCCTGCGGGTTCTTGGCCTTGATGTCCTCGACCGTCGCGGTATGCGGCAGCACCTCGGAGAACACCCGAGCCTCGCGGACCCGGCGGGCGATCAGCTGCGCGTACTGCGCACCGAAGTCGATGACCAGAACGGGCTGTGAAGCTGGTGTTTGCACCCGCCCAGTCTAGTGGTGGGCAGCCGGCGGCTCTGCCAACCGCTCGGCTGCGGCGCCCACGGCGGCGCGGACGTCGTCATCGGTCATCTCGCCGAGCCCCAGCGCGGGCCGCAGGAATGGCCCCAGCAGTCGCCAGCCGAGTTGCAGCGCGATGATGTTGCCCACCGCGAGCCGGGCCTGATTCTCGTCGGCGTACCGGGGCAGGAATTCGTCGAGCAGGCGCGCCATGTTGGGAAATGTGGTCTGCAACTCCCCGACCGGGTACCCGTCGAGCGCGGCCCGGGCGATCACCCGGAGCTGTCGGTCGACTGCCGCGTCGATCACGTCGGCCGGCGCATCGGTGTCGATCAGGCCCTTGAGCCGTTGCCCCAGATGGTCCAGCACCGCTCCGACCAGCTGGTCCTTGGAGCCGAGGTGCCGGAACACCAGACCGTGGTTGACGTTCGACTTCGCGGCGATGTCCCGGATCGACGTGGCGGCGGGACCGCGTGCGGCGAACAGCTCCGATGCGGCCTCGAGGACAGCTGCGACGACCTCGTCCCGGCCCACTGGCACGCCTGTAGTCATGTGGCTACACTAGCGCCTACGTGCTGTAGTCAATTGACTACAGTCGCCTCGGCCGAAAGGAACGTCATGCTCAACGCCACGAAACTGACCAGCAAGATCGGTGCCGTCATCGACGGCGTGCGACTGGGCGGTGACCTCTCCCCCGACACCATCACCGAGATTCGCGCCGCGCTGCTGGAGCACAAGGTCATCTTCTTCCGCGGTCAGGACCACCTCGACGACGCACAACAGCAGGCCTTCGGGGAACTGATGGGTGACTTGGTCGGCCATCACTCGATGAAGCGCGCCGACGCACCGAAGATCACCCCGATCGACTCGGAGTACGGCAAGGCCAACCGCTGGCACACCGACGTGACGTTCATGCCCGACTACCCCTCGGCATCAGTACTCCGCGCCGTCACCCTGCCGACCTACGGCGGTTCCACCCTGTGGGCCTCCACCGTCGCGGCCTACGAGGCGCTGCCCGCCCCGCTCAAAGCGCTGGCGGAGAACCTGCGAGCCGTGCACTCCAACCGGTTCGACTACCTCAAGGACGTCACCGTGGACACGACCCACCTCACCGACGAGCAGAAGGGCTACCAGGCCGAATTCCAGAAGCCCGATTTCCGCACCGAGCACCCGGTGGTGCGGGTCCACCCCGAGACCGGGGAACGCGCCCTGGTGGCCGGCCAGTTCGTCCGCGGCTTCGTCGGCCTGGACAGCTACGAGTCGGCCGCCCTGCTGGAACTGCTGCAGCGACGAATCACCATGACAGAGAACACCGTTCGCTGGAACTGGCAGCCCGGCGACGTCGCGATGTGGGACAACCGGGCCACCCAGCACCGCGCCGTCGACGACTACGACGGCCAGCACCGGCTGATGCACCGCGTCACCCTGACCGGCGACGTCCCCGTCGACATCCACGGAACGCCCAGCCGCGTGATCAGCGCGGCATAGCGACGACGAATAACCGGGCCGAAAAGCGGGAAAGGACACAGCAGAACCGCTCCCGACCGAAAGAGCAACCATGCTGGGTCTCCCCGACGCCGTGCACGCCTGCCTGTTCGACCTCGACGGCGTCCTGACCGACACCGCGAGCGTGCACAAGAAGGCCTGGAAGGCGATGTTCGACGACTATCTGCGGCACCGCGCCGAACGCGACGGCGAACCGTTCGTCCCGTTCGACAGTCACGACTACCTGCAGTACGTCGACGGCAAGCCGCGCCAGGACGGCGTCCGCTCATTTTTGCGCAGCCGCGGCGTCGACCTTCCCGAGGGCGACCCTGACGACCCGCCCGGCGCCGAGACCGTCGCCGGACTCGGGAACCGCAAGAACGAGATGTTCCAGCAGGTGCTGCACGACGACGGCATCGAGGCGTTCAGCGGATCGCGGAAATATCTGGAGGCGGTCGCCGCTGCCGGACTCGGCATCGCGGTCGTGTCGTCGAGCGCCAACACCCGTCAAGTGCTCGACGCGACCCGACTGTCGCGGTTCGTCCAACAGCGGGTCGACGGTGTGACCCTGCGAGACGAGCACATCGCGGGCAAACCGGCACCGGATTCGTTCCTGCGGGCCGCACAACTGTTGGGCGTCGAACCGGCGGCGGCCGCCGTCTTCGAAGACGCCCTGGCCGGTGTCGCAGCGGGCCGAAACGGCAGATTCGGGTACGTCGTCGGGGTGGACAGAGCCGATCAAGCCACGCAACTACGCGACAGCGGCGCAGACGTCGTGGTCCGCGACCTGGCCGAGCTGCTGTAGGCCGACGATGATCACTCAGGATTCATTTCCCGTCGAGCCATGGCAGGTCCGCGAGACCCAACTGGACCTCGAGCTGTTGGCGCAGTCGGAGTCGGTGTTCGCATTGTCCAACGGACACATCGGCTTTCGCGGAAATCTCGACGAAGGGGAACCGCACGGGCTGCCCGGCACCTATCTCAACTCGTTCTACGAAACCCGGCCGCTGCCGTACGCAGAAAGCGGATTCGGCTATCCCCAGGGCGGCGAGACCATCGTCGACGTCACCAACGGCAAGATCATCCGCCTGCTGGTCGACGACGAGCCCTTCGACGTCCGGTACGGCGAACTCCTCGACCACGAGCGAATTCTGGATCTGCGTGCCGGCACCCTCTCGCGCACCGTGCACTGGCGGTCACCGGCCGGAAAGCAGGTGTGCGTCAAGTCGGTTCGGCTGGTTTCGCTGGCCCAGCGCAGCGTCGCGGCCATCGAATACATCGTCGAGGCCATCGACGAATTCGCCCACGTCACAGTGCAATCGGAGTTGGTTGCCAATGAGGACCAGCCGCAGACCTCGTCGGATCCCCGCGTCGCGGCGGCCCTTGCCAATCCCCTGCAGGCGATACACCACGAACACAACCAACACAGCGGCCTGCTGATCCACCAGACCAAGCGCAGTGGCCTGATGATGGCCGCCGCGATGGACCACGAGATCGAAGTCCCGGGCCGTGTCGAGGTGAGCACCGACGCCCGCCCAGATCTGGCGCGTACCACCGTGATCTGCGGTCTGCGACCGGGTCAGCAACTGCGCATCGTGAAGTATCTGGCGTACGGCTGGTCGAGCCTGCGGTCACGGCCCGCGCTGCGCGATCAGGTCGCCGGTGCGCTGGCCGGCGCGCACTACAGCGGGTGGGAGGGTCTGCTGGATCTGCAGCGCGCCTATCTCGACGATTTCTGGGACAGCGCCGACGTCGAAGTCGACGGTGACCCCGACTGTCAGCAGGCCGTGCGGTTCGGGTTGTTCCACGTATTGCAGGCCAGTGCGCGCGCGGAATGCCGCGGTATCGCCGGGAAGGGGCTGACCGGAACCGGCTATGACGGTCACTCTTTCTGGGACACCGAAGGTTTCGTGTTGCCGGTGCTCACCTACACGAAACCGCATACCGTCGCCGACGCCCTGCGCTGGCGTGCTTCGATCCTGGGATTGGCGAAAAGCCGTGCGGCGGAACTGGGTTTACGCGGCGCGAGCTTCCCGTGGCGCACCATATCCGGACCCGAGTGCTCGGCGTACTGGCCGGCGGGCACCGCGGCGTGGCACGTCAACGCCGACATCGCGATGGCGTTCGAGCGCTACCGCAACGCCACCGGTGACCAATCCCTGGAAGTCGACTGCGGCCTGAACGTGCTGGTGGAGACGGCACGGTTGTGGATGTCGTTGGGACACCACGACCGACATGGCGTCTGGCATCTCGACGGCGTCACCGGCCCCGACGAGTACACCGCGATGGTGCGCGACAACGTCTTCACCAATCTGATGGCGGCGCACAATCTGCGCGTCGCCGCCGACGCATGCACGCGGCACCCCGACAATGCCTATGCGATGGGCGTGACCAACGAGGAGACCGCCGCCTGGCGCGACGCCGCGGCCGCCGCACACATCCCGTACGACGACGAACTCGCCGTGCATCCGCAGTGCGAGGGCTTCACCACCTTCGCGGAATGGAAGTTCACGCCCGACAGCGCTTATCCCCTGTTCCTGCACTACCCGTACGTGCGGCTGTATCCGGCGCAGGTGATCAAGCAGGCCGACCTGGTGCTGGCCATGCAGTGGCAAGGGCACGCCTTCACCGCTCAGCAGAAGGCGCACAACGTCGACTATTACGAGCGGCGCACGGTCCGGGATTCCTCGCTGTCCGCGTGCACGCAGGCGGTGATGTGCGCCGAGGTCGGCCACCTGGAATTGGCGCACGACTATGCCTATGAGGCGGCCTTGATCGACCTCCGCGATCTGCACCACAACACTCGCGACGGGCTGCACATGGCATCCCTGGCCGGTGCCTGGATCGCGCTGGTCGCCGGTTTCGGTGGCCTGCGTGACGACGAAGGCATCCTCGCGCTCGACCCGCAGCTGCCGGACAGTCTGTCCCGGCTCCGATTTCGGTTGCGGTGGAGGGAATTTCGGATCACCGTCGACGCGACGCACAACGAGGTGACGTACACCCTGCGCGATGGACCCGACTCCACCCTGGAAATCCGCCATGCCGGATCCGACCTCACGCTGAGTACGCGCGAGCCGACCGTCGTCGACGTCAAGCGGCGGCAGTCGCTACTGCCCCCGCCGCCGCAACCGCCGGGCCGGGCGCCCACGCACCGGCGGCTGCACACCGTCTGACCCCGGGGATTTGTGCACGATTTTCCGCGGTCAGCGCGGAAAATCGTGCACAAATCCCTACTAGACCGGGGTGATCGGCAGTCGGCGCAGCGCGCCGGGGGCATCGGCCGGGACGACGGGACGGTCCGGCGCGATCGGTTCGATGCGCCGGTAGGGCTCGCCCTGTGCCGGCCGCGCGTCGTCCTGCCCCTTGTTCGGCCACAGCGACGCCGCGCGCTCGGCCTGCGCCGCGATCGAAAGTGACGGGTTCACACCGAGATTCGCGGAAATCGCGGCACCGTCGGTGACGAACAGTGTCGGGTAGTTGTAGACGCGGTGGTAGGGGTCGATGACGCCCGTCTGGGCACTGTCGCCGATCGCCGCGCCGCCCAGGAAATGCGCGGTCAGCGGGATGTTGAACAGCTCGCCCCAGGTGCCGCCGGCGATGCCGCCGACCTTCTCGGCCATCCGCCGCGTCGCCTCGTTGCCGACCGGGATCCAGGTCGGGTTGGGCTCGCCGTGGCCCTGCTTGGACGACATGATCCGGATGCCACCGGGCCCGCGCTTGGTGAATGTGGTGATCGAGTTGTCGAGGTGCTGCATGACGAGTGCGATCACGGTCCGCTCGCTCCACCGCTTGGGGTTGAGCAGCCTGATCAGCTCACGCGGGTCCTCGCCGGCCTGGTCCAGGAACTGCTTCCACCGCGGCACGTCGGTGCCCTGCGGGCCGGCGCCGTCCGTCATGAGCGTCTGCAGCATGCCCATGGCGTTGGAGCCCTTGCCGTACCGCACCGGTTCGATGTGGGTGTCCGGTGTCGGGTGGATCGACGACGTGATCGCCACGCCGTGCGTCAGATCCATGTCGGTGGGCACTTCGCGGGTCTGCGCGCCGACGATCGACTCGGAGTTGGTCCGGGTCAGCACGCCGAGCTTGTCCGACAGCTTGGTCAGCTTGCCGGTGTCGCGCACCTTGAACAGCAGCTTCTGGGTGTTGTACGTACCGGCCGCCACGATGAGGTACTTGGCGGTGAAGGTCCGCTTGCCGCGCCGCACCTTGCCGTTGGTGCGTCGGGTCGACACCTCCCACAGCCCGTCGCCGCGCTGCTCGAAGCTGGTGACCGTGGTGAGCGGATGTACTTGTGCGCCGGCCTTTTCCGCCAGGCCGAGGTAGTTCTTCACCAGAGTGTTCTTGGCGCCGTGCCGGCAGCCCGTCATGCACTCACCGCACTCGATGCACCCGGTGCGGGCCGGGCCGGCCCCGCCGAAGTACGGGTCGGGCACCGTCTTGCCCGGGGTCTTCTCACCGTCCGGTCCGAAGAACACACCGACGGGCGTCGCGACGAAGGTGTCGGCGCAGCCCATGTCCTCGGCGACCTCTTTGATGATCTTGTCCGCGTCGGTGAACGTCGGGTTCTGGACGACACCGAGCATGCGTTGCGCCTGCTCGTAGTGCGGCATCAGTTCGGCGCGCCAGTCGGTGATGTTCTTCCACTGCGGGTCGTTGAAGAACGGGTCCGGCGGGATGTAGAGCGTGTTGGCGTAGTTCAGCGAACCACCGCCGACACCCGCGCCCGCCAGGATCATGACGTTGCGCAGCAGGTGGATCCGCTGGATGCCGTACATGCCGAACTTGGGGGCCCACAAGAACTTTCGCAGGTCCCACGAGGTCTTTGCGAAGTCGGCGTCGGAATACCGGGGGCCGGCTTCCAACACTCCAACGCGGTAACCCTTCTCGGTGAGCCGGAGGGCGCTGACGCTGCCTCCGAAACCCGAGCCGATGATCAAGACGTCGTAGTCAGGCTCCATGGCAGAAGTATGGACCTACCGCTCGGTAACCAGCTACCAAGGTAAACCTAACTCGCTACCGCCGGTACTAGCTACCGACGGTGAGGCCCACCTTCTGGAACTCCTTGAGGTCGCAGTACCCGGCCTTGGCCATCGACCGGCGCAGACCACCGACCAGGTTGACCGAGCCGAACGGGTCGTCGGACGGGCCGTTGAGGACCTGGTCGAGCGACGGACGCTCACCCAGGGCGACCTGCAGCAGCGCGCCGCGCGGCAGCGACGGGTGCGCCGCGGCAGCCGGCCAGAACCAGCCCTCACCAGGCGCTTCGGCAGCGGCGGCCAACGGGGTGCCCAGCAGGACCGCGTCGGCGCCGCAGGCGATGGCCTTGGCCAGGTCACCCGAGGTGTGGATGTCGCCGTCGGCCAGCACATGCACGTAGCGGCCGCCGGTCTCGTCGAGGTACTCGCGCCGCGCGGCGGCGGCGTCGGCGATCGCGGTGGCCATGGGCACGCTGATGCCCAGGACCTCGTCGCTGGTCGTCGCGCCGTAGGTCGAGCCGTAGCCGACGATGACGCCGGCCGCGCCGGTGCGCATGAGGTGCAGAGCGGTGCGGTGGTCGAGCACGCCACCGGCGACGACGGGCACGTCCAGCTCGGAGATGAAGGTCTTGAGGTTGAGCGGCTCACCGTCCTGCGCCACCCGCTCGGCCGAGATGATGGTGCCCTGGATGACCAGCAGGTCGATGCCGGCCGCCACCAGCGTCGGCGTCAGGGCCTGGGCGTTCTGCGGGCTGACCCGCACCGCGGTGGTTACGCCGGCTTCACGCACACGTGCCACGGCGGCGCCGAGCAGCTCCGGGTCCAGCGGCGCCGCGTGAAGCTGCTGCAGCAGCCGAACGGCCGCCGACGGATCGTCTTCCTTGGCCGCCAGCTCGACCACCTGGGCGAGCTTGTCCTCGACGTCGCGGTGCCGGCCGATCAGGCCCTCACCGTTGAGCACACCGAGGCCGCCGAGGCGGCCCATCTCGATGGCGAATTCGGGCGACACCAGCGAGTCGGTCGGGTGCGCCAGGACCGGGATCTCGAACCGGTAGGCGTCCAGCTGCCAGGCCGTGGAAACGTCCTGGCTGGAGCGGGTGCGCCGCGACGGCACGATGTTGATGTCGTCCAGTTCGTAGGTACGACGAGCGGTCCGGCCCATGCCGATTTCGACCATGTCACGCATGTGTTCTTTGACTTCCCTGTCAGTTAGCGCGAGGAATAGTTCGGTGCTTCGACGGTCATCGTGATGTCGTGCGGGTGGCTTTCCTTCAAGCCCGCCGCGGTGATCTGCACGAACTGCGCCTGCTGCAGTTGCTCGATGGTGGCCGAACCGGTGTAGCCCATGGCAGCCCGCAGACCGCCGGTGAGCTGGTGAATGACGGTGGACAGCGGACCGCGGAACGGCACCCGGCCCTCGATGCCCTCGGGCACCAGCTTGTCCTCGGACAGCACGTCGTCCTGGAAGTAGCGGTCCTTGGAGTAGGACTTGCCCTGACCGCGACCCTGCATGGCGCCGAGCGAGCCCATGCCGCGGTAGCTCTTGAACTGCTTGCCGTTGACGAAGATCAGCTCACCCGGCGATTCGGCCGTACCGGCCAGCAGCGAGCCGAGCATGGCGGTCGACGCGCCGGCGGCCAGCGCCTTGGCGATGTCGCCCGAGTACTGCAGACCGCCGTCGGCGATGACCGGCACGCCGTAGGGGCGGCACGCGGCCGTCGCCTCCAGGATGGCGGTGATCTGCGGGGCGCCGACACCCGCGATGACGCGGGTGGTGCAGATGGAGCCGGGCCCGACGCCCACCTTGACGGCGTCGGCGCCGGCCTCGCACAGCGCGGCGGCGGCCGAGCGGGTGGCGACGTTTCCGCCCACTACCTCGATCTTCTCGCCGACGGCCTTCTTGAGGCGGGCGACCATGTCCAGCACGCCGCGGTTGTGCGCGTGCGCGGTGTCGACGATCAGGACGTCGACGCCGGCGTCGGCCAGTGTCATGGCGCGGGTCCAGGCGTCGTCACCGACGCCGACCGCGGCCCCGACCAGCAGGCGGCCGTCGCTGTCCTTGGTGGCCAGCGGGAACTGCTCGGTCTTGACGAAGTCCTTGACCGTGATCAGCCCGGTGAGCTTGCCGTGGCCGTCGACGATGGGCAGCTTCTCGATCTTGTGCCGGCGCAGCAGGCCCAGCGCGGCCTCGGCCGAGACGCCCTCCTGGGCGGTGATCAGCGGAGCCTTGGTCATGACCTCGGCGACGGCCTTGTCCTGGTCGACCTCGAAGCGCATGTCGCGGTTCGTGATGATGCCGACGAGCTGCCCCGACGTGTCCACGACCGGCAGGCCGGAGATCCGGAACCGGGCGCACATGGCGTCGACCTCGGCCAGGGTGTTGCTCGGCGAGCAGGTGACGGGGTCGGTGACCATGCCGGCCTCGGACCGCTTGACGGTCTCGACCTGCGCGGCCTGCTCGCTCAGCGGCAGATTGCGGTGCAGCACGCCCATACCGCCGGCACGGGCCATCGCGATGGCCATCCGCGACTCGGTGACGGTGTCCATGGCCGAGCTGACCAGCGGCACCCGCAGCCGGATGTTGCGCGTCAACTGGGAGGACGTATCGGCAGTCGCCGGGATGATGTCGGACGCCGCGGGCAGCAGAAGGACGTCGTCGAAGGTCAGCCCGAGCATCGCGACCTTGGTCGGATCGTCACCGCCGGTCGGCACCGGAACGGAGATGGGAACGCTGCTTTCAGCGATCGACATGGGTGGGGCCTCCAGGGCAGACACAGTCGTGGAACTAAAAAGCCATCCTATCGGCCCAGACTGCGTGCAACGAACTCCACTCGGTGGCGGCTCGCCGGGGTAACGGCTGGCGCATGGTCGGGGGTGATAAGTAGGGTGGACCTGTGCGTGACCACCTGCCGCCGGGCTTGCCACCCGACCCGTTCGCCGACGATCCCATGGACCCGTCGGCCGTTCTGGATGCACTGGAGCCCGGACAACCCCTGGACCCGCAGGAACGCATGGCCGTCGAGGCCGATCTCGCCGATCTGGCAGTGTACGAAACGCTGTTGGCGCACAAGGGCATTCGCGGCCTCGTCGTCTGTTGCGACGAGTGTCAGCAGGACCATTACCACGACTGGGACATGCTGCGGGCGAACCTGCTGCAGCTGCTGGTCGACGGCACCGTCCGTCCCCACGAGCCGGCCTACGATCCCGAGCCTGATGCCTACGTGACGTGGGACTACTGCCGCGGTTATGCGGATGCGTCGCTCAACGAGGCGACCTCCGAGCACGACGGCTACCGCTGATTTTTTCTGTTGACGTGCTGGATGTCACGTCTGGCTGCGTTGATGTTCCGCTGAGGGCGAAAAAAGCCGAGTAGCCAACGCCGCTATTACAGGCTCAACAGCCGAACCCAGCCGAATTGCGTTGACCCTGCACTCAGGGCACAAAAGGCCGAGTAACCAGCGCCCCCATTACAGGGTCAACATCCGCCGCATGACGTCAGTGCTGCCCGTGGCCCGATCCGGATCCCGATCCCGACCCTGACGGTGCCTGCGTCGTCGTCACGACTGACCGCTCGCGCGTCGGCTCCGGCTGCACTTCCCTGGTTGAGGGCGCCACGGTGGGCTGTACTGCCGGGACTGTCGGTGCAGGTGTGGTCACCGAGGGCACTGTGACAGTCGGGGCGACGGTGGTGACCGTCTGCGCGGGCGCCGGGTTCTGCGTCGGCGATGCCACCGTCGACGGTGCGACCGTGGCCGACTGCGTGGCCGTCGCCGTGGGCTGATTGGTGACGACGGGCTCGCTCGAGGGCACCGTGGCAGGCGACGTCCCCGTCGCCGTCGCGCTCGACGGCACCGAGGTGGCCGTCGAAACCGGAGACGAGGTGACGGTCGAGCTGCTCGGCGACGGAGAACTGGTCGTCTCGGTCGGCGACGTCGCGCTCGAAGAGGCCGACGTGCTCGTCGGCTCCGAGGGCGAGGTCGACGCACTGGTCGACGTCGCGGACGCGTCGGTCGAGGTGGCCGACGTGGACGACGATGTGGTCGTCGACGTGCTGGACGACGAGGTCGACGACGACGTCGTCTCCACGACCGGCACCGGCAACAGGGTCAGCGGCGACGACGGCAGGACCGGCATCGGCTCGCCCGGCGGCGGCAGCGTCGCGGCGGGGTCCTGCTCAACCACCTTGTAGGTCAAGGCATTCCACTGCTGGATCAGCTGCTGCTTGTGCTCCGGGGCGTCGACGCTCTGCACGGTCGGGCTCAGCGCCTGGAGCTTCTCCTGCGCCTGCTGCCACTGGCCGTTGTCGATCAGCTGCTGCACTTGCTGCATCTCGGTCTGCGCGGCCAGCATCACCTGGTCGTCGCGGCTGGCCTTGTCGCTGCCGAACATCGCCGTGTGCAAGCCGTACAGCGACGAGTCGGGCCCGGCGGCGTAGATCGCGGTGCCGAAGCCACCGAGGCACAGCAGCGCGGCCGCGACCGAGCCGACGATGGTCAGTGATGTCCGAGATTCCTTGCGGTGCAACCCGTTCTGCAGGGCGGCGACCGCGTCGCGGGCCGTGACGGGCGTCGTCACCGCGGGTTCGCGGATGCTGTCGCGCCAGTCGGCGAGCAGGAACGCCAGCTCGGCTTCCGTGGAATCCGTCGAGTAGGCGTGTTGGTCTGCGGCGAGCGCGTCGAAGAAGCGGTCGACGCGTCGAATCTCGTTGAGCGAGGGGTCGCCGCCGCCCGGCGACCATTGTCCGGAGTCAGGCATGGCCGCGCTCCGTCGAACCGATCTCGGTCTTCAACCGCGCCAACGCGCGGTGCTGCGCGACGCGGACCGCGCCGGCGGTGCTGCCGACGGCCTCCGCGGTCTCCTCGGCACTCATGCCGACGACGACGCGCAGGATCAGGATTTCGCGCTGCTTCTCGGGCAACACGGACAGCAAGCGGTTCATCCGGGCCGCCGAGTCGGCGTCGATGGCCAACTGTTCCGGGCCCAGCTCGGTCGAGGGGCGGTCCGGCAGATCGTCGGTGGCTTCAGCGCGGTTGCGGCCGGCGGCACGATGCGCGTCAGCAACCTTGTGAGCGGCAATGCCGTACACGAAAGCCAGGAACGGCCGTCCCTGGTCCTTGTACCGCGGCAGCGCCGTGATCACAGCTAAACACACCTCCTGAGCCACATCGTCTGCGGAAACACCCTGTCGCTCGCCGACCCCGAAGCGCGCACGGCAGTACCGAACGACGATCGGGCGGATGGTTTCCAGCACCTTGCGGAGCGCGTCGCGATTGCCGGCAACTGCATCAGCAACGACAGCATCGAGACCATCTCCCGAAAATGTCATCGTGGGCGCAATCTCCAGCGTTACGGACGAGGCAGTGCCGTGGTTGGTATGTCAGGACAACAGTAATGACTGGTGTGAGCTACCAGATTCATCCCGCCCATCGGCCGCCGCGTGTGCGCACCGTGGCGGCCGCCGTGTCACGGAGCTCTGCCATCGCTTCCGGGCTGTGCCCGGCGCTCCCGATATCGCTCAACAAACAACCCAATGCCCAGGTCAGCGGCACCAACCCGAACTGCTGCGTGCGTTCCAGCGCGGCGTCGGCGAGGCGCCGGGACTCGCCGAACCGGCCGGCGCTGCACAGCGCCGCCGAATACACGACGTCGGTTTTCACGGAGTGGCGCGGCGAACCGAGGTCAGCGACGAGCTCCCGCGCACGTTCGGCATGAGCGACGGAATCCTCGCCACGACCGCTGACCATGGCCAACTCCGCGCTGACCCAGGCCAGCCGAACCCGCTGACGCGGTACCCCACTGTTGTCGGTGTCGACCGCGGCCCGCTCGAGCAGCCGCTGCGCCACCGCGAAGCGGCCGATCCCGAGGGCGTCGGCGGCCAGCCCGACGAGGGCGTCGGCCCGCGCCTCTGCGGCGTCGCGCCGATGGGCGACCAAGGCCCACGCCCGCCCGTCGGCAACCCGGGCGAGGCGATGCCAACCGAGCTGCCGGAGAAACGACGCGCGGGTGCTGTGCGCCAGCGACAGCAACGGACCGCGACCACGCCGCGCCACGGTGTCGAGATCGGCGGTGGCGACGGCATATCGCCCCTGACCGCCTGCGGCCACGGCGCGCAGCCACAGTTCGCCGGCCGAGTGCGCCGCGGGCAGCGGCCAACACGGCAGGTCGTTGCCAAAAGCGGCGTCGTACAGACGGACGGCTGGCGGGTCGACAGTGCCCGTCCTGGTACCGGTTGCGGTCATCGAGTCAGCACGGTATCAATGCCGCTCCTTCGCGTGACCGCCTTCTCTCGCCGTGCGAGTTCGAGAGCTTTGGTTAATAATTAATGCTGGCCGTGTTAACAACATGTCAACGACTTCCAATTCCGCCACATATCGACAAACGTGGCGAACTGTCGCGAACTGCCGAAACAGGTACCTTGCGACAATATCGCCACCACTCGTTTCGTTTCCAAGGCATCGCGCAGATGAACGTGATGTAAATTCTTGACCTGCGCTTATGGGGTTTCGCACAGAGCGTGGCTATTGACGGAATTTGCCGAATCCTTCTACTTTGTGTGCACGAGTTGTCATCGGCGACAAGTTCTCGGGTCATTTGCAGATCAACGCGTATCCACAGATTTCCAAAATGGATGCGCGGGGAGGAGTCGTTCCCAATGCCACAGCCTCAGCAGCTTCCCGGACCCAACGCCGATATGTGGGATTGGCAGATGCACGGCGTTTGCCGTGGCGTCGACTCAGCGGTGTTCTTTCATCCCGATGGCGAGCGCGGCCGGGCTCGGGCCCAGCGCGAAATGCGCGCCAAGGAAATGTGCCGGGCCTGCCCGGTGATCACTCAATGCCGGTCGCACGCCCTGGCCGTCGGCGAACCGTATGGCATCTGGGGCGGGCTCAGCGAAGGCGAGCGCGAACTGTTGCTGAAGCGGGGCATTCGCCGCGCGTCGTAGTCCATCTCCACCGAAAACCGCATCCCAGCAGGCGTTCCCCGAACGTTCGCTGGCATGCGGTTTTCGGCGCAGTAGTCGCAGCCGTCAGTCCGGCTCACCGTATTCATCGAACCAATAGGCAAGTTTCCCGCGGCGGCTCACCGCGCGCAGTCTGCGCTCGGTGGCCTCACGGGTGGTGCTGGTACTGACGATCAGCAGCTCGTCACCAGCTTCCAAGCGCGTGTCCGGCTGCGGCACAAAGGTATTGCCCTTGCGGATGATCAGAGTGATCACGCTCGGGTCGGGCAGCCGCAGTTCCAGCACCGTCACGTTGTGCAGCCGCGACTGCGGCAGCACCGTGAGCGTCAACAGCTCCGCGTCGAGCACGTCCAGCGGCGCCGCTTCCACCTGAATCTCCCGGGTGACATCGCGACGGATCAGTCCGAGCCGGTGCGCGATCGGCTTCAGACTCGGCCCCTGCACGAGCGTGAACACCACCACCAGCACGAACACGATGTTCAGTAGCCGCTGGCTGTCCGGCACTCCGGTGACGATCGGGTAGGTGGCCAGCACGATCGGCACGGCGCCGCGCAATCCGGCCCACGACAGGAAGGCCTGCTCCCGCCAGGGCACCCGGAAGCCGATCAGCGACAACACCACCGACAACGGCCGGGCCAACAGCAGCAGCACCAGGCCGATGACGACGGCCGGCACCAGGTCGTCACCGAGCTGGCTGGGCGTGACCAACAGGCCGAGCAGGACGAACAGCCCGATCTGGGCCAGCCACCCCAGACCCTCGGCGAACGACCGGGTGGCCGCGCGGTGCGGCAGCCCGGAATTCGCGAGCACCAGACCGGTCAGGTAGGCCGCGAGGAACCCGCTGGCGTGCGTGACCCCACAGGCCGCGAAGGCCACCGTGCCCAGCCCGAACGTGGCGAGCGGATACAGCCCTGACGCCGGCAGCGCGATCCGGCGCAGCGTGACGGCACCGAGGTAGCCGCACAGCAGGCCGATCGCCGCGCCGACCGCCAGCTCGTAGACCAGGTCGACCATCCCGTGACCCGGATGGAAGGCCAGCGGCACCACGCTGAACATCAGGACCAGGATGACGGCGGGGGCGTCGTTCAGACCCGACTCGGCTTCCAGCAGACCCGCCAGCCTTCGGGGCAACGGCAGCACCCGCAGCACGGAGAACACCGCGGCGGCGTCTGTCGACGAGACGATGGCGCCCAGCAGCAGCGCCAGCTGCCAGTCCATGCCCAACAGCAGATGCGCGCCTGCCGCGGTGACGGCTGTGCTGACGGCCACGCCGAGGGTGGCCATGACCGCCGCCGGCGCCAAACTCTTGCGGACGTCGCTGAACTTGGTGGTCAGCCCACCCTCGATGAGGATGATCGCCAGCGCCGCGGTCCCCAGGTCCCGGACGAGGGCGACGTCGTCGAACCGCAGCCCGATGCCGTCTTCGCCGACCAGCACACCGAGGCCGAGGAACAGCAGCAGACTGGGCAGGCCGACGCGGGTCGCGAGTCGCGTGGCGACGATGCTCGCCAACAGCACCAGCGCCCCGACGAGCAGCACCCGGTTCAGCTGCTCGAGCGTCATCAATCCCCCATTCCGGTGTGCGGCCGAAGCAAATGTATCTGGGAACTCGCTGCGGGACGCGGTAGGCGACAATGGCTGCGTGAGCACCCGGGGCATGCGCGTGGCGATCGCCGGCGCCGGCGCGGTCGGCCGGTCGGTCGCACAGGAACTCGTCGCAAACGGGCACAAGGTCCTCCTGATCGAGCGCGACATTCGCAAGTACGAGCCGCGCACAGTCCCCGAGGCCGACTGGCTGTGGGCCGACGCCTGCGAGGTGGCCGCGCTCGAGGAATGCGGCATCGAGATGTGCGACGTCGTGATCGCCGCGACCGGTGACGACAAGGCGAACCTCGCCATGGCGCTGTTGGCGAAAACCGAATTCAGTGTGCCGCGGGTCGTCGCGCGCGTGAACAACGTCGCCAACGAGTGGTTGTTCACCGACGACTGGGGTGTCGACGTCGCGGTGTCCACGCCGCACGCGATGGCGGCCGGCGTCGAGGGCGCCATCGACGTCGGCCACCTGGTGCGGCTGATGGGTCTACGTCAGGGCCACGCGAACCTGACGAAATTCACGCTGCCGCCGGACAGCCCACTGATCGGACGCACCATCGGGGACATGACCCTGCCGCCGAACACACTGTTGGTGACGGTGCAGCGCGGCAGCAGGATCATCGTGCCCAAATCCGGGGACCGCTTCGAGGACGGCGACGAATTGCTCTTCGTCGCAGACGAATCCGTCGACGGCGACATCCGCGACCTCATCCACGGCGGTTAGAGCGCGTAGCAATACCTGCTCGTCGGCACCGAGTCGAGGTTGGTGTGGGCGCCGAAGCGCATCACGCTCTCGACCATGAGCGTCATCCGCCGCTGCAGTTCAGCGTCGTCTCCCCCGCTGCCGTAGAACGCGTGCACATCCGTCATGGCCGCCATGTGGAACAGCTCCTCGACGACGGCGTCGACCCGCTCGCTGCCGTGCACCGTCCGCAGGACGCGGTTCTGCACGTAGCCGAACGTGTCCTGGGTGTCGATCGCGACGCTGGTGTGCTGCCCCTGCCAGATCTGTAGCCAGTCGGCCGGGTCGAGGTCAGCCGGGATGCGCAGGAAGCCGAGCTGCGCCAATGCCGTTGTCCGGACCCCGTTTTCCACGACGGGCGGCTCCAGCCGCACCGTCTCCTCGACCTCCCAGCCGGCGCTGCGCTGAGAGATCGCGGCCAGCAGATCGGAGATGGGGTCCGGATCGACGCCGGCGTCGGTCCACACACTGGCCACCGCTGGGACCGGGTTGTCGAAGGTGGTGATGCGCAGCATCGCGGCCTCGACGTCGGCATCGTCGACGTTGATCTGCAATCGGTTCACACCCGCGGCCTGCAACAGCACGTGCAATTGCGTCGAATGCAGGGCGGTGTCCAGACCCGAGCCCCACAGGGCGTAGATGAGCTTCACGCCGTCAGCCATGCTTGGCGGCCATCGGCTGGGCCTGCATGACACCGCCGGCCTGCAGCCACTCGCCGACGACGCGCGGTGCATCCCGGACCGGGTTGTAGACGTCCTCCTCCGAGGAGAACAGGTTGTCCCCCGCGTAGACGAGGCGGGTGATGTTGGGGAAACCGAACACCTTGCCCGGCTCGGTCGGGTGGTCGAGGGCGTTGATGATCTCGGTGACGATCGCGCCGTTCTCCTCATCGATCGCGACCCAGGTGTGCGGGAATCGCATGTGCGGGAACGGCTTCATGACGCCGATGATCCATTCGCGCACCGCCTCGCGACCGTGCATCTCGCCGTAGGCGTGCTCGATGTAGTGGACGTCCTCGGTGAACAGATCGGCGAACGGCGCCCAGTCCCCCGTGCTCGAGCAGACTTCGACGACCTTGGTGTAGTGATCGAGCGCGGCCATCAGCTCGTCGCGGGTGAAGCGTGGCATGTGCGGACCTCCAAGATAACTAGAATCAATTTCAGTTTCGGGACTCTACCGAACAACTAGAATTCGCTCCAGACCCAAAAAGGAGCCACACCTTGGCAAGAATCGCCGAACCCCGCCCGGCCGCCGAGCCCAGCTCCGCCGTGCAGCAACAGCGGCGCGACGCGATCCTCAAGGCCACCGCGGCCCTGGCCGCACAGAAGCCCGCCGACCAGGTCCAGATGAACGAAGTCGCCCGCGCCGCCGGCGTCGCGCTCGGCACGCTGTACCGCTACTTCCCGTCCAAGACCCACTTGTTCGTCGGCCTCATGGCCGACCGGGTGGACCGGATGCAGGAGGGCATCGACCGCCGCAAGGCCCCGGCCGGCACCGCGGCCGACCGCGTGTTCGACGTGCTGTCGCGCGCCACCCGCCCGATGCTGCGCCAACCCCACCTGACCGCCGCCATGCTCAATTCGCTGAACACCGCCGATGCGACGGCCGTGGCCGAGGTGGGGCACATCGACCGCCAGGTCCGCAGCATGCTGCTGACCATCTGCGGCGTGGACGATCCAGGGCCACAAGACATTTCGTTGATGCGACTGGTCCAGCACACCTGGCACGGCATCCTGCAGTCCAGCATGAACGGGCGAATCTCCGCCGACGAGACCGAAGACGAAATCCAACTGGCCTGCCGGTTGATCCTGGCCCCGTTGTCCGAGGCCCCCCGTTAGCCTTGTCGGCATGACAACACCATCGCCCGAAGGCACCGTCACCGTCGTCGAGAGCGGCGCGGGGACCTACACGCAGGAGATCATCGCCGGCGGGCACCGGTTGATCGCCGACGAGCCACGCCCGTTCGGCGACGACGCGGGACCGTCCCCCTATGACCTCCTGCTGTCCGCCCTGGGTGCGTGTACCTCCATGACCATCCGGATGTACGCCGCCAAGAAGGGACTGCCCCTCGAGCAGGTGCGGGTGTCGTTGCGGCACTCGCGGATTCACGCAAAAGACTGCGCCGAGTGCGAGACGCAACAGGGCATGGTCGACCACATCGATCGTGACATCCAGTTGATCGGCGACCTCGACGACGATCAACGGGAGAAGCTGCTGGCCATCGCCGAACGCTGTCCCGTGCACCGGACGCTGACCTCGTCGGTGCACGTGTCGACTTCGTTAAAGGCCTGACCCAGCTCAGGTGTGCCGCGCGGCTTCCTTCGCCAACTGAACCCGCGACTCGAGCCCCAACTTCGCGTACACGTGCGTGAGGTGAGTCTGCACCGTCCGGGGCGACATAAACAGCCGAGCCGCAATATCTTTGTTGGACAAGCCGTCACTGACGTGACGCACGACATCACGCTCGGTCGGAGTGAGTGATTCCCACCCACTCGCTGGCCGCCTGCGGGTGCCGCGACCACGCTGGGCGAACGCAATGGCCTCATCGGCTGATAACGTCGCCCCCTCGTGCCACGCCGACTGAAAGTCGGCGTCGCCGAGCATGTCCCGCGCCGCCGCCTGCGCATCGGAAACCTCGTGGTCGTAGATCTGATAGCGCACAATGCCATTGCGCTGACGCAGCGCGTCTGCCGCACCGAGCAGGCGGGCCGCAAATTGATGTTCGCCGGCGCAGACCGCCAGCTGAGCCAGCCGCTCGACGATGTCCGGCAGCCGGATGAATCCCCGTGTCTGCGCGGCGATCGCCAGGGCTTCGTGGGCGTCGCGCTCGGCCTGTGCCAACTCCCCCTGGGCGATGGCGACGCGCGAACGCGCATGCAGGGCAACCATTTTGTGCCAGCCCGACACCACAGCGACAGTATCGTCAGCCCAGCGTCGGGCGGCGGCGAGTTCACCACATGCCAGCAACGCATCAGCCATCGGATTGAGGCTGCGAATGAAGAGCTCGCGCTGTGGCACGGTGCGCTGCCAACACGTCTCACACGCTGCTCTCGCGGCGGCACCGTCGCCACCTGCCAGTGCAGTGAAGGCGATGACCGTGTAGATGGCATCCTCGGCCCAACCACCCATGGCTGCCGAGGTTTTGAGCGCGACGTCGTTGCACTCCCGCGCCTCGGCGAGGCTGCCTCGAAAAGCGTGAACGTGAGCCAAGCCGATATTGGCGAGACAAACCCTGAAGCGCTCGTCCGGGGCTGATCCCGTCGTCAGCGGGCGATACATTCGCTCAGCCTCGTCGAGCTCACCTAGCGTGAACAGGGTGATGCCGAGCCAGCACCGGATGTTCCATGACATGAACAGGTCTCCCAGCTCACCGGCGAGGCCGAGGCCTTCTTCCGCCGCAGCGCGGCTGCCTGGATCGCCGCCGAATGGGCCCGCAAGCGCCTGAGTGAGCCGGACCTCGCAGAGGATCCGTCGATCGCCGCATTCTTGGGCCAGACGGGCTGCCTCCTCCAGGTACGTTCGGCAGGTCTCCGTCGCCACCACGGTGAGATTGCCGCACGCATTCAGCACGGCGGCAGTAAGTGACGGATCTCCGAGCTGCCGCGCGACCGACAAAGCCGCATCGATCCGCTCCAGACCGACCGGGGCCACTCCCCACAACGCCAGCACCGCGTGGTCAGCCACCGCACGTGCCCAGGTGTGAGGAGCCACGTCGCCCGGCTCGTCGGTCAGCGCTGCGTCGAACCACGCCAGTCCTTCCTGGAATCGCGCCTGTGCCACCCAAAACGGTTGTAGCGCAGACGCCAGCCGTAAGGCGGTCTCGATATCGGCGCATTCGAGGCTCCATGCCAGGGCCGCCCTGAGGTTGTCGAATTCGCCATTGGCCCAGTCGGACACCAGATGTGGTGCAGTGCTTGTCGCCTTCCGGCGTAGTAGTCACGGTGTCGCTCTCGAACCGTCACGGACTCACCGGACTCCCCGAGTTTTTCCAACGCGTACTGCCTCATGGTCTCCAGCATTCGGTACCGCATGACCCCGGCACCGTCGTCGGCGACAACCAGCGACTTGTCCACCAACAGGCCGAGCTGGTCCAGCACCTGGTACTGCTCAACCGAGCTGGTCGCGCATACCGCCTGCGCGGCCTCCAGGTCGAACCCGCCCATGAATACTCCGAGCCGGCGGAACAACATCCGTTCGGGCTCGGTGAGCAGTCCGAACGACCACTCCACCGATGCGCGCAGGGTCTGCTGCCGGCGCACCGCGGTGCGAGCACCGCCGGTCAGCACTCGGAAGCGGTCTTGCAGACCCTCGACGATCTGGCCCAGAGACAGTGCCCGCACCCGAGCCGCGGCAAGCTCGATCGCCAGCGGCATACCGTCGAGCCGGCGGCAGATGTCGTGCACCCGTTCGGCATCGTCGCCGGTCAACCGTAATCCTGGACGGGCTTGCTGGGCACGGTCGAGAAAGAGCTCGACGGCCTCATCCGCCAATCCAAGGGACGGCACCCGCCAAATCACTTCGCCGGCGAGACCGATGGGCTCGCGGCTGGTCGCCAGAATCGTCAGCTGCGGACAGCGCGCAAGCAGTGTCATGGCCAACTCGCCACAGCTGTCCAGCAGGTGCTCGCAATTGTCGAGCAGCAGCAACACACCTCGGTCCGCAACGAATCGGACCATGATGTCGACGATCGAGCGCCCGGGCTGGTCAGGTAGCCCCATGGAGTGCGCGGCGGCGACCGCGACCACCGCCGGGTCGGTGATGGGAGCGAGGTCGACGTACCAGACCCCGTCCGGGAACTTCTCGGTAAGCTGAGACGAAATCTCTACTGCCATACGGGTTTTCCCCGCACCACCTGCCCCGGTGAGCGTCACCAGCCGATGTTCCGTGAGGCTCTCCTGCAGTTGGGCCAGCTGCGCACTGCGACCGATGAACGACGTCAACTGCGCCGGAAGGTTGTGCGCCCGAGCGGGTTTGGCCGTGCGAAGGGGCGGGAAATCGTTGATGAGGTCCGGATGACAGAGCTGCATCACATGTTCGGGACGAGGCAGGTCGCGTACCGAGTGTCGGCCCAGATCGGTCAGCCACACCGCACCCGGCAGGTGGTCGGTGACCAGATCCGCTGTGGTACTGGACAAGATGGACTGTCCACCGTGGGCCAGGTCCCGCAGCCGCGCGGTGCGGTTGATGGTCGGCCCGATGTAATTGGACTCGTCGCGCAACTGCACCTCGCCGGTATGGATACCGATGCGCAGCCGGATCGGGTCGAGCGCCGCCCGTTGCAGATCCAGCGCGCACGCAACGGCGTCACTGGCCCGACCGAAAGCGATGACGAAGCTATCGCCCTCCCCCTGCTCAAGCGGCCGGACACCGTGGTGGGGTTCTACCAGCCGCGCGAGCGTGCGGTCCAAGTTTGCGAAGGCGGCCGTCATGTCGTCTGGCCGCGTCTCCCACAGCCTGGTCGAACCCTCGACGTCGGCAAGCAGCAGCGTGACCGTGCCGGTCGGTATCAGCTCGCCCATAGCCAGGTCTCCGCAGTTCAACAGCGCCGCGTCTGTGTCGATCATGCTAATCAGCCTGCGACCTCGGAAGGACCGGAACATCGACAGAACGGCGTAGAACGCAGCGCCTGGGGGTCGTATACGACCCCCAGGCCGGAGAAGATGCGCGGATACCCCGATGGTTGGCGCCGGTCCGCGGCTGATGCTCGATGCCATGACCATCGATACCTGCCTGCCCACGCTGAACTACCTGCAGTGCCACAACCCGGACGACGCACATCGCGCCATCGCCGCCGCACGTCGACACGGACCGGTGGCGATCGGCCCGTTGGGGCCCGAGATACTCAGCTACGACCTGGCTCGCGCCGTACTACGCGACCCACGCTTCACCGTGGCACACCGTGCCGCCGCAGAATCCCAGGGCATCACCGAAGGTCCACTGTGGCAACGGATCTCCTCGTTGATCCTCTCCATCGACGGCGAACGTCATTACCGGCAACGCCGGCTGGTCGCCAAGGCGTTCACACCCCGCGCCATCGCGCGGTTGCAAGGCCTCGTCCGCGACATCATCACCGACGTCGTCGACCCGCACGTGACTGCCGGCCACTGCGACGTCGTGTCAGACATCGCGCGGCCATTCCCGGTACCGATCATCTGTGCGCTGTTGGGGGCGCCCCGACAGGACTGGGGGCTGTTCTCCGACTGGATTGCCGACATCGGCAAGATTTTCGAATTCAATCTGGCGACCGACGGGCCGTGCGTCCTGCAGGCGTGGCAACAGCTCGACGCTTATCTGGAGCTCATGGTCGCCCATCGCCGTCATGAGCTGACCGATGATGTGATCTCCGACCTCATCCGCGCCGAAGACGACGGAGCAGCACTGGATCACGACGAGTTGCTGGCGCTCGCTGTCGCCCTGCTTGGGGCGGGTACGGACACCACACGCAACCAACTCGGCGCGGCGATCGACGCTTTCTGCGACCATCCCGACCAGTGGGCGCTCCTTCGCACACACCCCGAGTTCGCCGCACAGGCGGTCGACGAGGTAATGCGTTACCGCCCAATCGGATTCAGTCTGTCCCGACTTGCGGCCGAGGACGTCGAACTCGCCGGAGTACCCATTTCGGCGGGCACCCTGGTATTCGTCAACACCGCAGCCGCCAACCGTGATCCAGCGGCGTTCCCCGAACCGGAACGTTTCGACATCACCCGCGAAAACTCGACGGCGACACTCGCTTTCGGCAACGGTGCACATTACTGCCTGGGCTCTCACCTTGCCCGGTTGGAGTTGACGGAGGCATTGACGGTCATGGCCCAGCGGATGCCGAACCTCCGTCGCACCGGTCCGTCCCCGTGGCCGTCGATGCTGGGCGTGACCGGACCCAGCACCCTACCGGTGGCCTTCGACAGTTTCTAGCTCGCCGCCTGAATGACCTGATCCACTTCAGCTGCCCGGACAGCCATTTCGGCGTGTGCCTTGTCGAGCGCCTCGGCCTGATCCTCGTCGGCCTTCATCATCGACTCGATGTCGAAGCCTGCCATGTCCAGCACGCCCATGTCGGCGAAGGCCTGCTGCACCTTGGGACCCCACAGCCCAATGTCCTTGACAATGGGCACGATTCGGCTGAACAGATGCGCGCGGAACTGCTTCATCATGGGCGCGGAGGTATCGACCCACTCGGCACACGCCTTGACGTCGAGCCCGAGGGTCTCGAAAACCTCTTCGCCGCGGAACCGGTCCCGCATCAAGTAACAGGCGTCGACGACGAACTCTTCGCGTTCGCTCCGCTCCGCTTCTGTGATCCCGGAGTAGTAGTCCTTCAACGAGATTCGGCCGAACGCCACATGCCGGGCCTCGTCCTGCATGACGTAGGCCAGCACCTGTTTGGCCAGCGACCCCGGCGCCGCCAGGTCGCGCTGTACCCCGAACGCGGCGAGCGCGAGGCCCTCGATGAGCACCTGCATACCGAGGTAGGGCATGTCCCAGCGCGAATCCCGCAGAGTGTCCTCCAGCAGGAGGTTCAGATTCTTGTTCATCGGGTAGACGAGGCCGACCTTCTCCTGCAGGAACCGCGAGAACGTCTCGACGTGCCTGGCCTCGTCCATGGTCTGCGTGGCCGCGTAGAACTTCGCATCGAGATCGGGGACGACCTCGACGATCTTCGCCGCGCACACCATCGCCCCCTGCTCGCCGTGCAGGAACTGCGAGAACTGCCAGGCTTGCGAGTGGCGCTTCATCTCGGCGCGGCGCCTCTCGTCGGCCGCTTCCCACATCGGGCTGCCGAACAGCGGATGGAACTCGTCGGGCAGGCCGATCGGGTTCATCGGATCGACATCCAGCGACCAGTCGATACGCGACTGGGCGTCCCACTGCTTGTCCTTGCCCTTCTGGTACAGGTTCAGCAGGCGCCCGCGGCCGTCGTCATATTCCCAGGTGAAGCGTGCGTCGCCACCGCTGGCGACGTCCCAGGAGTACGGCGTGGGCACTTCCGTGTACTTGTCCTTCGTGGTCACGAGCGGCCGCCTCTCTGCCCCGATGTGTCCGGATAGAAATATGACTCACATCACAGTGCGCCGCGGGCGGCCGAGCCGTCAACTACTTGGTTGGGCGTTTCTCGATGAACGCCAGCACGCCCTCGAGTGCGCTCGGGTCCATCATGTTGCAGGCCATCGTCGCGCCGGCGTCCGCGTAGGCGGCCTCGATGCCGACTTCGAGCTGGCGGTAGAACAACGACTTGCCCATCGCGACGGCGACGGCAGGCTTGGCGACGATGCTCGCGACGATCGCTTCCACTTCGTCGTCGAGCGCTTCCGGCGCCGCCACCCGGTTGACCAGTCCGAGGGCTTTGGCTTCGTCGGCCGCGATGAACTCCCCGGTCACCAGCATCTCGAAGGCGGCTTTGCGCGGGACGTTGCGCGACAACGCGACTCCCGGTGTGGCACAGAACAATCCGACGTTGATGCCACTGACGGCGAAGCGGGCATCATGGCTCGCCACCGCGAGATCGCACATCGCGACGAGCTGACAGCCGGCCGCCGTAGCCAGGCCCTGAACCCGCGCGATCACCGGGACCGGCAACCGCTGGATCGCCATCATCACCGCGGTGCACTGGGCGAACAGTTCCTGGTAGTACTCGAGTGACGGCTCGGCGCGCATTTCCTTGAGGTCGTGGCCGGCGCAGAAAGCCCGGCTGGATGCCCCGAGGACGACGGCCCGCACCGTCGCATCGTCCGTGATCGCGGCGAACGCCTCCCCCAGTTCCGTGAGCATCGCCTCGGACAGGGCGTTGAAGGCCTGCGGCCGGTTCAGCGTCAGCGTCACGACGCCGCGGTCATCGCGGTCGCGCCGCAGCAGCGGTTCACTCATCACCGAGCGCCCTCCAAGAAGTACGTCGTCATGCGTCCCTTGCCCTTGACCTCGACCACCTGCGGGTCGCTGAATGCGTAGCGGTGCGCCAGCAGCGCGTGCGTGGACGCGGACACCTGGATACGGTGCGGGCGGCCACTGGATTCCATGCGGCTCGCGGTGTTCACGGTGTCGCCCCACAGGTCGTAGATGAACTTGCGCTGCCCGATCACGCCCGCGACCACCGGACCCGACGAGATGCCGATCCGCATCGAGATCGGACTCGGCCAACTCGATGACAGGCCGGTGACGGTGCGCTGCATGTCGAGGGCCAGTTCGGCCATCGAGGCAGCGTGGTCCGCGTCGGGATTGGGCAGGCCGGCCACCGCCATGTAGGCGTCACCGACCGTCTTGATCTTCTCGATGCCACGCCGGTCGCAGAGCTCGTCGAAGGCACGGAACATCGTGTCCAGCAACTGCACCAGCTCCTCCGGTGTCAGCGTCTCGGACAGAGGGGTGAAGCCCACGATGTCCGAGAACAACACGCTGACGCTGGGCGCCGAGTCGGCGATGGTCAGCGCGCCGTCGCGCAGCCGGTCCGCGATCGGTGCTGGCAGCACGTTGTAGAGAATCTCCTCGGTTCGGGCCCGCTCTCGTTCGACTTCACGCTGCCGCAGGAAGTCGATGCGCCGCAGCCGCTCCAGCGCATAGGCGATCAGCACGCTGATCGCGGCCAGTCCCGCGATCTGCGGTGCCATCGTGCCGAGCTCGTTCAGGTTCCCCCGGGCGTTCGGCAGTTCCAGGCACACCACGACGAACACCACCGTGTTGGCCAGGGCGGCGTGCATCCGCAGCCGCAGTAGACCGACGGCGCCCAGCAGCGTGACGGTGGCCGAGGTCATCAGGTACTGGGTCGGGAAATCGCCGATGCCGGCAAGCACCGGGACGAGCAGCACCTGGACGATCGTCAGCTGCACGACAGCGGCGACCTGCAGACGGTCCTGGAGCGTTCGAACCCGGCGGATCGCCACGATGCCGAGCAGGAAGATGGCGATGGTGACCACGCGGACGATCAGCGCGCCGGGGACGAAACCGTGCAGGACAAGGAAATCCACACCCGCGTACACGACGGTGAACAGGACGCCGACCACCTGTGCGAAGGTCGCCGCCCGCAGGCCGTTCGCGTCGTCGTGTGCCCGGAACTCGCGTTCGGGGTCGGCGTCGTCGAACTCCAGCATCCACTTGCGCATATGAAGCTGGGCATGCCGCTCCTGCACCCAGCACCGCACCGCTTGCGCATCCACAGGGCGAAACTAGCGGAGACCCGGGTCGACCGGGACCGCTATTCGACGATGTCGTCGCGGTAGCGCTCGAAAAGCGCCAGGAACTCCGCTCTTTCGGCGTCCGGCACACCGTTCTTGAGCAGTGCGGCGTCAGCGTGCTTCATGTTGGCTTCCCATTCCGCGGCGGAGATCGCCAGTCCCGCATGGGAGGTCAACATGTCACGCCCGATGTAGTAACACGGCCCGCCGGTCAGCTCACCCATCTGATCGACGAGCAGCTGCCGCGCCCGCATGTGCGAATCGGTGCTGCGGCCCGACCCGAAACGAGCGAAGGCCGGGTCCGCTCGCAACAAGGCGAACATGTCGTCGATGATGGCCGCGATCACGTCATAGCCACCCAGCCGGCGGTACAGCGATGGCGTCGTCTCGGTCATGATGCCCTCCTCTGACCCAAGCATCGCGCCGGCGGTGAGGACGGTGCAGGCAAATCGCAGATATTCCCTGTACGGCTACCGCGTCCGTCACAAAAGACTTAATTCTGCCAACCGTGCATCAAATCCTGCCGATCGGAATGGTACTGCCGCACAACCGGTTTCAACCATCAGAGCACCACAACAACCGAAAAAGGGGTTCAAAATGAAGAAGTTCGGCTTTGCCACTCTGATCGCATCCAGCATGACCGCCGCCGTCCTGGGTCTGGCCGTCCCCGCGCAGGCCACCACCGGAACCCCGATCGGTCCCCACTACAGCGTCGACAACCACGACAACACCAACACCAACACCAGCAACGGTTTCGTCGACCAGGCCTTCTGACCGCCCGACCAAGGACCCCCGATCCGCGCGGATCGGGGGTCCTTCATATTGTGAGCCGATGGCGGCCACGCGCATCGACATCGGCGGCACCACCCTGCAGGCGATCGAAAACGACGGCGTGGTGGTCGCCCGCGGCATTCCCTATGCCCGCGCCGACCGGTTCGCCGCCCCGGAACCCGTCACGTTCGGACGAGAAGTGATCGATGCCACCGAGCGTGGCCCTGCGTGCCCTCAACTGCCATCCCGTCTGCAGTCCGTCACGGGCGCCTTCGTCGACGACCTAACCAAGAGTGAGCAGTGCCAAGTGCTCACCGTCACCGCTCCGGCGGATGCCGAAAGTCTGCCGGTGATGGTGTGGTTTCACGGCGGGGCCTACGTATCGGGTGGTGGCGAATCCCCGAAGTACGACGCTCAGACGCTGGCGGCCGAGGGACAAGTCGTAGTGGTGACGGTCACCTACCGCCTCGGCATCTTCGGCTACCTGAACATCCATGACCCGGCGACGCAGAACCTCGGCCTGCGTGACCAGATCTGCGCTCTGCAATGGGTTCGCGACAACATCTCGGCGTTCGGCGGCGATCCCCAGCGCGTGACGGTGTTCGGCCAATCCGCTGGCGGAGATTCTGTGATGTCGCTGATGCTGTGCCCGGAGACAGCGGGACTCTTCACCCGGGCCATCCTGCAGAGCGCACCGCTCGGCCTGCCGCGCGAGCGCTCGGCGATGGCCGCCGCGATGCGCAAGGCCGCGCTGGTGTCGTTGGCGGGCGTGCCGGCCATGGAAGCCGACATTGAGCAGCTGCTCGCTGCACAGGTTGCCGCGTTGACAGCCGCTCAGCCGTTCGGGCGGGTCGCCATGATGGCCTACGCACCGATTCTCGGTCACGCACCGCTGGTCTCCGCCGAACAATTCGAGTCGCAGATCGCCGACGCGGCTAGGCGTGTCGAGATCCTGGTCGGCTACACCCGTGACGACGGCCGGCCCTTTGTGTCGATGGACCCGCGCGGCGCCCGCGTCCAGCGGTTCGGGCCGCTCGGCGCCGTACTCACGACGCTGATCGGATGCAACATGACGCGCACCGAGTTCGGCAGGCCGGCAAGCGATCTCGCCCGTGGCTGGGAGCGAGCGGGTGGACGAGCAGCGACCTTCCGCATCGACTGGGCACCACCGCGAGCTCCGCTGGGCGCCTGCCACTGCATCGAGCTGCCGCTACTCCTGGGTGCAGTTGGCGCGTGGCGTGACGCACCGATGCTCGGCCCCGAGCCGCGCACCGTCGACGAAGGCCTCGGGCGTGAGATGCGTTCGGTCTGGGCGGGTTTCGCGCATGACGGCTTCGCGGCGCTCGGGCAGCGACAACTCGTCATCGGGTAAAACGAAGCACCCCGGCCCATCGGACCCCGGTGCCGGATTGCAGCTGCGATGCCGAAGCAAGAGTTGGAGATGCGCGCGATCAGCGCGGGGCCCAGAATGACCTGCCCGAACTTGTCCGCCGAACTGACCGACATCACGGCCGAGCTAGTCGACGGGACTGGCCTCATCGACTCTCCGGCACACAGGCCGGGCACCCCGCAGCGAGCGGCACTCGATGCCCGCATTGCCGGCCTCGCAGCCCGTCAGGAGGCCCTGTCAGCTGAGGCAGTCAAGCCTTCTGGCTGGGTGTGGAGCGGCACCGGAGAGCAGTTCTTGGCTTGGTGGGATAGGCAGGACGTGACCGCACGCAATACGGGGCTGCGGTCGACGGGAGTCCAGCTCAGTTGGAACTGCAAAGACCGCGAGATAGAGCTAGGCGAAGTATTCCAGATGGCCGACGAACTCAAAGCCGTCGGCGGTCTAGCCAACCTAAACGCGTCGCTGACCACGATGAAAGACAATGGAATTCAACGAATCGAGTTCGATCGGAACCTTGAGGTTATTCGGGCAATCGGAGTAGGCCAACAACCTACAACGGCCGAGAACCCCGGCTTCATTTTGCCTAACTCATAACTTGTGGACGGCTTCTCTGCACTCATTTATGAACACCGTCCGTTTCTCCAAATGCCAATCTTTGTCGCTCGAATGTGCCAATCGGATCGCGGGTATCAAAATCTCCCAGACGTCTTCAACCATTCGCGGGCCGACCTCTGGTTCGGGAAGCGCAGACAGCACCTCATCGTCATATTCGCTGGTGCGGATGACGCTAAAGGATAGGTTTTCGTTCAGAACTATCTCGAAGAATCCTTCAGGCTTGCCGGAATACGAGACGCTAAACTTGGCCGGGCCGAAAACGGAGTTTCCCTTCGCGATCAAGGCAAGGATGTCGGCCCGGTAAATGCTCGCGCCCTTTGAAAAACTGGACCGCCATATCGGCCCGTTCCTAGATGACATTCGACCGATTTCTGAAAGCTTCATCTCAGGCGACAGCTCGCGCTCGTGCGCGTCTTTGTAGAGAAGCCAGAGGAAGATGTCAGGGTCCAACTCGTCAGTATTAGCGTAGTCGGTCGCCATGCCGGTACCGCCGCCGGCTGCGGAAATAAGCTTGTCGAGCGCCGGTTTCACGACGGTCTTCAGTTCCGCCGCGTTGGTGGTCGAAGCTAGAACCGTCATCGACGTCCCGTCGGCACCGTCACCCATGAAGAGCATGTCCACGCCGTGACGTTCGTAGTATTTAGTCCGGTCTCCGGTCCCCATAGCACGTCGGAGAGCGGAGTTGGGAAGCTCGAAGTAATACCGCATCCGGAGGATATCGCGATCGCGGTGGTCCTTCGTAGCCTTTGGCACCGACGAAGTGAACCTATTACCCACAACTTCCCGTTGCGCGTGGGACGGCTCGTCCCACAAACTTCCCCATCCCGCCGACTGCTCTTCGTCATTCGGTACGTACGGGAGCGCATTTTTCGACAGCTCAACGAGCGAAAGGCCTGTTTGCAACGCCAGAGCGCTCACATTCAGCGGCCCCTTAGTTAGGATTCCCACTGCCTTCCCTCCAAAACGAAACGCTCGATTCCTGAACTGACCCGAGCAATCTTAAACGGAAGCTTCCAGAGCTTTGGCTCCCAATGCGCCTGAACCTTCACATCAAGTTCATGAGTGACTTGCAGAGCTGCTTGCCGCCGCAAGCTGAAGTTGGCATAGCAGGTGGTGACGTCACTTTCAAGGCGCACGCCGTCAAAGATGAGTCTGTCGGAGCCGCACCTGAAACCTTGACTACTACCCTGGTTGTTCATCGTCACTAGCCCTGCCGGATGCAACGTAACCTCGATCTTGAATCTCCCACGTCGTGATTGACTGAGAAGATAGCGCTGCAGAAGGGTGTTTCCAACAACTTTGAGCTGAAGATTCAAGATCTGCTTGCTCGCACGAATCGGCACCTCACCGGAGAGCTCACGATCGTTGCTCGACAAGCGCCATTCGAGCCGAACGGTGGGCGCACCTAGAACCAATTCCGAGAACAACATCACGGCGGTGCAACTAGTCGCTGCGTCAACGAGGATCTTTACTAACTCGCCACCCCAGTAGTCCTTAGGAATCAGCCCCCATTTTCCGATGACACCGAACACCGCTAGGGCTGCAAATATCTTCCCAGCCTCGACACTCTTGTCCCGTATGAACGAGTTCATGCTATGGCTAGATCGCCTGATTCAGGCCGGCCGCGAGAAACTCGATCTCATCCGCATCTGCGTGAACAACGCCCTCTTGACCAAGAGTAACAACGTTTCCCGTCCTGGTGTTTCTCAGTTTCACGTCACTGACGAACAGATCGGCGAGAAAATCGTGCTTGAACTCTCTAGCGGCATCGAGATTTGTCGATATCAACGCGCGAAACGCCGGTTCAAGCTCCGCTGCAATTTCGTCATCCACTTCCGAGAAGTACCGATCGACCAACGACACTCCGAGTACGCGGAAACCAGCGTGCGAGAGGCTGGACGCAAACTCGATTAGTTGATCGGACCCGACGTCGACGGCGCGTACACCCTCGCGCTCCAGTTCGTCTAGCGCCTTACCCTCCGGATTCGGCCTCGGCTCGATGCGCGGCGACGAGCTGTCATCTGCGAACACCAACTGGAGGACGGTCATGACCTCATACTCCCCCCTAGGTGTGACAAAACAGCGTCAGCATCCAAGCTTAGGCCGTGGCCTATCTGCCTACCAGGCAGCGCGTCGGTCACGCACCGTTTTCGTTCATTGACCAGGGGAACAGGCGTGTAAACGGCCGAGCACAGGGCGGCTCCCGGTCTGGCTAACCGCTCCCGAAGCCGATCTGCGATAGAGCGGCCAGGCTGCTCCGGCCGACCAGAGCTCATACCCCCAGGGTGTCCCGGCCCGCATTAGCCGCGTCCGTGTCGGGCAGCAGCACCAATGCGACCGATGTCGCCGCGAGTGAGCCTCTCATCGGAATCGGCCACCCGAATCGGCTTCTGGTAGGACAGGTATATCGCCTGAGCGCGCTGCAAGTCGGCAGCCTCCGGCAGTGAAGCCGGTTGACCGTTGTAGCCCGTCACCCGGGTGTCCGCACCTGCCTTCCGAATCAGCCCCGGCAGACTTGATTCGCACCGAACTTGGGCGGTCTCAGGCTTGATTGCGGCCATACTCAGTCCATGCGGTGAAACGCCCGGGGACGCTCACTGCGCATTCATCACAAGTACGTCGGAGGTACCCGCTTGTCGGACCAGACACACCAAGAAGACCCACCGGAGGCGCCCTCCCGACGTTCTCGCGGAGTAAGGACAATCGGCTCCGACATGTCCCTCTCTGGATTCTCGATAACACCAGAAGGACCTCAAATAACCCTCGCGCTTCGGACCGACATGTGGCGGTTCTGGCTAGCCGATGCAATCGACGCAGCAGCAACGGCACTCGCCGCATCCGGCGAGATTCCCGAGCTCTACAAACAGTTTGAGGCCGGAGACTTAGCCGAAGATGCGCTTGACGAGGTGGTTGTGCGAGAGCTCATAGCATCCCTGCGCGCAATCTCCGCCGCCGCGTTCGCCATCGATGCTTTCTATGCGAGCATCAAGTCACGGTCACCCGAACACCCCGATCAAGCGGCATGGTCCAAGAAACGGACCGCTCGCTATATCCAAGTCAGCGAGACAATCACGCGGCACTTGAAGATCAACGACTCGACGATAAAGACCCGGATCCGAACGAACATTCAGGCGGTCTTTGAGTATCGAGACAAGGCAGTACACCCGCCGTCGGAGTTCTACGAAGCCGTGTACCGGAGCGATCTGAACGTCGGCCTAGACCGCGCTTTTGTGATGTTCCGAGCCGAGAACGCCGTAAGCGCGATGGGCACTGCCGTCGACCTACTCGACTACTGCGTGGCACGCATGAACGATGGTTCACCGGAACTAGCGGCATATCAGCAAGGGGCACGCAAGAATATGGATGTGCTCCTAGAGAAGTACGATGCGGCCGGCGTATTCCCTCACTACGAGCGCGCCACTTAGCGGTCGAACATGTGCGTGATCTCGTCGCGCTTTTTGTTCATCTGGTCCTCGATGTAGAAACCGTTGCCCAGCGCTAGCACCAGAACCAGAGCTGCGCCGACACGTGCCCATTTCGGGGCACCCATGATGAACGCGACGGCCACACTGCCGGCGACCAACGCGACACCCATCCACACGAGGCCCGAGCCGGACATCAAGCTAACCGACTGCATCGACATGACAAGCCCGACAGCGGCGAGCACACAAACGCCCGCAGCGACAGCAGCACTCTTGCCGTTGGCCGCACTGGCCGGAGGCGGCGCGGGCGGTGCTGCAGGAACAGGCGGCGCGCTCCACTCGGTCCCGTTCCAATAACGCATCCCGGCGGGATTAGACGGGTCTGTATACCAGCCAGGGGAACGAGGAGAAGCACTCACAATCCGGACGCTAGCAGCAACCCCACAGCGAGCAAGCTGCTTCGGCGAGCCAAATTGACGCATCGATCAGGCGGCCAGAGCTAGGTGACAACCGAGTTGCTCAAAACTGTTGCAGGGCAGTTGATCTAGTTACTTGTCAAATGTCTAGGCTGCGTCGGATACCAAGCGAATCTTGATAACCGGCATGGCGGAACAGAAGACAGATGTGCGAGCACTAGCGTGGCTAGCAGCTTCGATCGACGAAGAGCGGCCCGACGAGATCGTGTGCATCGAGGGATCAGCCACCCTGCTAGACCACCTCCGGGAAGCATTCGATGGACCCATCGGGGTCCACGGCGGACATTTCGAAGTACGCCACCGCGTGACCAAGCTGCCTGCCTTCCATGACATCGCTCCGGGCTGGATTAGCACGGGCACCGATACCGAGAACGAGGGCGGTCAGGTACCCGGCAATACGGCGCTGCGTTCGGCACGCTGGCACGGCAAGTCGGTGGTAATGGGCCACACTCACCGGCTCGGAATCGTGTCCGAGACCCACGGCTACGGAGGCACGATCACGAGGACACTCACTGGTATAGAAGTTGGCCACCTGGTCGACCTGAAAACGGCACCGACCGCCGACCGAATTCGGCAACAGGGATGCGATGTGCTGACTGTCGAGGGGCAACACGTGAGGACAGAGCCCGTCCCTACTGTGGCGGCCAGAAGAACCGTCGCCCGGTAAGGATCATCCGTTCAACGAAAACGCCCCCGGCCCAACAGGACCGGGGGCGTTTCGTTGCAACTACCTAGTGGGCGTGACCGTGGTGGCCGTGCCCGTGGTCGGCTTCCTCGGCCGGCTTGTCCACGACGGCCGTCTCGGTCGTCAGGATCATCCGGGCCACCGAGGCGGCGTTGAGCACCGCGGACCGGGTCACCTTGGCCGGGTCGACGACGCCGTCGGCCAGCAGGTCACCGTAGGTCAGGGTGGCGGCGTTGAAGCCGTGCCCGGCGGGCAGCTCGGCCACCTTGTTCACCACGACGGGGCCATCGAGGCCGGCGTTGGTGGCGATCCAGTACAGCGGGGCCGACAGCGCCGAGGAGAAGACCTCGAGGCCGATCAGCTCGTCGCCGGTCAGCGAGCCACGCAGGCCCTCCAGCGCGGCACGAGCCTGGACCAGAGCGGCGCCACCACCGGTGACGATGCCCTCTTCCACCGCGGCCTTGGCGGCGGCGACGGCGTCCTCGACGGCTTCCTTGCGCTTCTTCAGGTCGGTCTCGGTGGCCGCGCCGACCTTGATGACGGCCACGCCGCCGGCCAGCTTGGCGAGGCGCTCTTCGAGCTTCTCGCGGTCCCAATCCGAGTCCGAGGCCTCGATCTCGCTGCGCAGCTGCGCCTTGCGACCGTCGATGGCCTCGGCGGTGCCGCCGCCGTCGACGATCACGGTGCTGTCCTTGGTGACGACGACGCGACGGGCGGTGCCCAGCACGTCGAGGCCTGCCTCACGGAGCGTCAGGCCCACATCGGGGTTGACGACCTGGCCACCGGTGACGACGGCGAGGTCCTCCAGGAACGCCTTGCGACGGTCACCGAAGAACGGCGCCTTGACCGCGACGGCCTTGAGGGTCTTGCGGATGGCGTTGACGACCAGGGTCGACAGGGCCTCGCCCTCGATGTCCTCGGCGACGATCAGCAGCGGCTTGCCGGCCTGGGCAACCTTCTCCAGCAGCGGCAGCAGGTCGGGCAGCGAGCTGATCTTGTCGCGGTGCAGCAGCACCAGCGCGTCCTCGAGGACGGCTTCCTGTGAGTCGAAGTCGGTGACGAAGTACGCCGACAGGAAGCCCTTGTCGAAGCCGACGCCCTCGGTCACCTCGAGTTCGGTGTTGAGGGTGGAGGACTCCTCGACGGTGACGACGCCGTCGGCGCCGACGCGGGTCATGGCCTCACCGACCAGCTCACCGATCAGTTCGTCGCGCGACGACACGGTCGCGACCTGGGCGATGGCGGTCTTGTCGGACACCGGCTTGGCCGCGGCCAGCAGGGCCTCGGACACCGCGTCGGCGGCCTTCGAGATGCCCGCGCCGAGCGCGATCGGGTTGGCACCGGCCGCGACGTTGCGCAGGCCGGCCTTCACGATGGCCTGGGCCAGCACGGTGGCGGTGGTGGTGCCGTCGCCGGCAACGTCGTTGGTCTTGGTCGCGACGGACTTGACCAGCTGGGCGCCGAGGTTCTCGAACGGGTCTTCCAGGTCGATGTCGCGGGCGATGGTGACGCCGTCGTTGGTGACCTGCGGGCCACCGAAGGCCTTGGCCAGCACGACGTTGCGGCCACGCGGGCCGATGGTGACGCGGACCGCGTCAGCGAGCTTGTCGACACCGGCTTCCATGGCCCGGCGCGCAGCTTCGTTGAATTCAATCTGCTTGCTCATAAGAGCCTTTCGCTGAGACGCATACCGCCCCGGACATCACCCGCACAGACATGCGGGGACGACCGGGGCGGGACACGAATGCTTACTTGGAGACGACAGCCAGCACGTCGCGGGCCGACAGGATCAGGTACTCCTCGCCGTTGTACTTGATCTCGGTGCCGCCGTACTTGCTGTAGATGACGGTGTCGCCCTCGGCAACGTCCAGGGGGATCCGCTTCTCGCCGTCCTCATCCCAGCGGCCGGGGCCAACTGCGACGACGGTGCCTTCCTGCGGCTTTTCCTTGGCGGTGTCAGGGATGACCAGACCGGAAGCGGTCGTGGTCTCGGCCTCGTTGGCCTGAACGAGGATCTTGTCCTCGAGTGGCTTGATGTTGACTGCCACGATGGAAGCCCTCCACTTGGTTGGTATGTCGATCCAGGGCCAATCCCCGGATGCCAGGTTGTTCGGCAAGCGTCCTGACCGCACACCGTCGTCGCGGGTGCCGGAGCGCGGTTGGCCGCGTGCCACCTAGCACTCTATACACGCGAGTGCTAGCGCTCAAGGGTGGGGCAGTGCCGGATTCGACGAACTCGCTGTCGGCAGAAACAGCGCCCTACTCAGCGGCCGGCGAAGTGTTGACCAGGAGCAGGTTGGACGTCGCCCGATGAGTGATGGTGTTGGCCGTCGACCCGAGGACCCGGGCGAAACCCGCCATGCCGCGGTTTCCGATCACGATGACGTCATATTCAGCGGCCGCGAGCACGTCGGCGGGGTCGCCGGCCAGCGCGAGCCGCTCCAGTGAGCCGGTGATTCCCAGCAGGCTTTCGACGTCGTTCAGCGTCTCCTCGGCCGCAGCGATGTCAGCGGCAACCGTGACCAGGATCGGCCGGGCGCCGAGTGCGGCCGCCAGGTCGTATCCGGCACGCACCGCGCGCACCGAGGTGTCGGAGCCGTCGGTGGCCAGGGCGATCGTCCCTACCGCCGCGAGCGGCTCACGCACGAACAGCACGTCGACGGGGCTGTGGTGCGACAGTTCGTTCGAGGTACTCCCCCACAGCCGGCTGGACGTGTGGCCGAGCCCCGCGGCCCCGACCACGATCAGCGGCCGCTCGGCCTGCGCCGCGGCGTCGACGAGCGCGTCGAACGCACTGCCTTTCACCGGAATCTTGTCGATCGTCGTGACGCCCAGCGCGGTGAGATCGACGTCGGCGCCCTCGGCCGTCAGATCGGCCCACGGCTCCTCCCGGCCGCCAGGGACCGAAACGCTGGGCTTCCACGCGGTGACGACGGTGACCGGCGCACCGAGGCCGGCCGCCACCACCCCGGCGACGGTGACCGCGTCGGTCGCCTCGTCGGACCCGTCGGTGCCGACGACGATTCTGGAATAGGACGCCATGGCGG
>NZ_JAYXBQ010000030.1:0-1322 GCF_039668335.1 Mycobacterium sp. SM3041
CCGCTGCTGTTTGAGTCCGGAAGGATGAGCAGCATGCCGAAGAAAATCGATCCTGCCTTGCGTGAGCGGGCGGTGCGGCTGGTGACCGAGCATCAGCAGGAGTACTCGTCGTTGACCGCCGCTTCGGAAGCGGTGGCCCGTCAGCTTGGGGTGGGTAAGGAATCGGTGCGGCGCTGGGTGGTGCAGGCCCAGATCGATGATGGTCAACGACCCGGTGTCACCACGGAGGAGAACGAGGAAATCAAGCGGCTGAGGGCTGAAAACCGAAGGCTACGTGAGGATGTCGCGATTCTGAAAGCGGCGACAACTTTCTTCGCGGGGGAGCTCGACCCCCGCAACCGGTGATCTTCGCGTTCATCGACGATCAACGCGCCGCTGGGCACGCGGTCGAGTCGATCTGCCGAGTCTTGTGTGAGCAGGGCTGTCAGATCGCCGCGCGCACCTACCGGTCCTGGAAACAACCAGGCCGGACGGTAGCGGCCCGCACCATCACCGACGCCCAGGTCATCGACGCTGTGCGTGGCCTGGCGTGGACCACCAACGCCGCCGGCAAGCGCGTTCTGGCCCCCGAGGGGCTCTACGGGCGGCGCAAGATGACGGCCCTGATCCGCCGTGCCGCGCTGCCAGAGGCCTCGGCGGGCTCGGTGCACCGGGCGATGTGCACGTTGGGTCTGCAGGGCATACGGCGGTCAAAGAAGGTGCGCACCACGATCCCGGACACCGACGGGCGCCGCGCCCCGGATCTGCTCAACCGCAACTTCCATGCGAGCGTCCCGAACCGGGTATGGGTCACCGACTTCACTTACGTGCGGTCCTGGGCGGGCTTTGTCTACGTGGCCTTCATCGTCGACGTGTTCGCTCAGCGGATCGTGGCCTGGCACGCGGCCACCACCAAGACCACCGATCTGGTGATGGTCCCGTTGCGGATGGCCGTGTGGCAGCGCCGTCACGAAGGTCATCCCACCGCAGCCGGCGAGCTCATCCACCACAGCGACGCCGGAAGCCAATACACGTCGGTCCGTTTCACCGAACACCTTGAACTGGAAGGGATTTCACCTTCCATTGGCAGCGTCGGGGATGCCTACGACAACGCTCTGATGGAAACGATCAACGGCTTGTACAAGACCGAATGCATCCGAACCACAGTGTTCCACCCGGGGCCGTTTAGGACCATCGCCGACGTCGAGTACGCGACAGCAGCCTGGGTCGAGTGGTACAACAACCGAAGGCTGCACTCCAGTCTCGGCATGGTCAGCCCAACCGAGTACGAGCACGCCCACTACAGCGCCCTCGACCGAGAGCGTCAACCCGTATAGCAGCGG
>NZ_JAYXBQ010000031.1:0-4065 GCF_039668335.1 Mycobacterium sp. SM3041
CCGTTCGGCGCAGCGGGTCGAATTCGCGCAGGGCTTGGGGTTGCTTGCCGGTGGTGATCTGTTCGGCCAGTAGCCGGCCGGTCACCGGTCCATGAGCCAGTCCCCACATGCCGTGGCCGCCGGCAACGTAGACGCCGCGCGTCACCTCCCCGATGAGTGGGCGGCCGTCGGGAGTGACGGGGCGCGGGCCCACCCACATCTCGCTGCGTTCGGCCCACCGCACGCCCTGCAGCAAGGGAGCCGCGGAGGTGACGATGGCATCGACCCGCGCCGGTATCGCCGGATCGTGCGGGGCGCGGAATTCCATGGTTCCCGCCACCCGCAGCGCGCCGTGGTAGGGCGTGCACGCAACCCGCACATCGGGCAGGTAGACGGGCCCGGGGATGGGACGGTCCACGGGCACCGTGAACGAGTAGCCGCGACCGGCCTGCACGGGCACGCGTATCCGACTGCCGGCGAGCCGGGATAGCCATGCGCCGGTGGCGATCACCGCGGTGTCGGCGGTCAACGGCTCGTCATTTGGCGGGTGGACGCTGACCCCGCTGCCCGAGCTGGACACGTCGCGCACCTCCAATGTGCGCATCGTCGCGCCGCGCCGCACGACCGCCTGACTCAGCGCGTGGACGAACCGGCCGGGATCGACGAAGCGTTGACCGTTGATGCTCAGGGCGGCGGTGATCGCCTGCGATGCCAGCGGCACTTGCTCGCGTAGCGCCTCGCCGGCCAGAGCGGTGACAGATATTGTCTGCCCGGCCCTTTCGAGATGCTTGAGTTCGCGCATCATGCGTTCGGCTTGTTCGGTGCTGCGGAACAGGGCGGTGATCGGGGCATCGGTCACCGGTGCGTCGACGCCGTTGGCGACGAGTACGTCGAAGGCTTCGATGGCTTCTTCGTTGAGCGGCACGTTGGCGCGCACCGCCCGGTTCCACGACTCGGGTCGGCAGTTGGCGACGAAGCGCATCAAGAAGGCCCCGAGCTCGGCGTCGGCGGTCAAGGGAATGTGCAACGGGGCGGCCGGATCGACGAGGGCGCGCAGCCCATATCGCAGCACACCGGGTGAGTTCAGCGGCACCGTCAGTGCCGGTGCGATCCAGCCGGCGTTGCCCCACGATGCTCCGGCGGCCACGCCGGTGCGGTCAACCACGGTGACATCGAGGCCGCGCTCTTGCAGGAACCACGCCGTCGACAGCCCGACGATGCCCGCACCGACCACGATCGCCGACCGGGGTCCGCCGTCAATGCGCTCGCCGCCGCTCATCACAAACCTCCGCATCCGAACTTTCGTCCTTGCGTCCATGGTGGCTTCACCAGGAGAAAGGCATTTGCTGAAATCCGACAAGAGGCCGATGCCGGGTTGTCGAGATTCGACAACGCCCTCGTGAGCGCGGCCGTGTCCCGGCGAATCGGGTAGGCGCCGGCAGCGAGCATCTCCGCGACCGGCTTCGACGCGCCGTGAGGTGCCGGAGGCGTACAGCGCCGGCTGGCGCGCTTTGTCGTGTTTCGACAGCCCGGACTGGTCAGTCGGTGTCGGTGGCGGCGAGTTCGATCATCATGGCCAGCCGCTTCTTGGCATCGTCGAGTGGCAGATTCGTGATTTCGGCCATCTTGCGGAGCCGGTACCGCACGGTGTTCTCGTGCACACCCAGCCGGTTGCCCGCTTCGGTGGGGTCGCCCTGGGCCTCGAGCCAGGCCCGCAGGGTGGGCAGGTAGTCGGTGGCGTGGTCGCGGTCGTGCCGGCGCAGTTCGGCCACCGGCCGGCGATCGGGGGAGCGTCCTGAGCGTGCCGCACTGCGCAACCGTTGCAGCAGGATGTCGTCCCACGACTCGTCGTAGGCCGGAGGGGCGACGCCGGTCGGCGACGTCTCGTGTAGCGCCAGGCACTCGTCGGCCTCGTGGCGCGCCGCGACCAGATCAGCGACCTCTGCGGCACCACTGATACCGGCCAACAGCATCACCCGCTCGGGCAATGCCGCCTGCAGGCTGGAAACCCACTTCCTGGCAGCTTCTGATTGTTCGCCGGGCAGCAGCGTGTACACGGTGTTGCCGGCCAGGGCACTGCGGCCCGGCCGTGACCAACCAAAGCCGGTCGTGGCTCGCTCGAACGCCAACAGCAGCGCCGCGTCGCGTTCCGCGCCGATGAACGCCTGCAGCGCAACCACCCGCAACACGGTGTGCGGCAGGCCCAGTCGGCTGGCGGCGGTGGCGGCATCGGCAGTGCCCTCCAGCAACCGGATCACCAGTTCGGATTCCACTTGCCGCTCGAGGTCCGCGCTGGCACGTGACCGCAACAGGTGCAGGGCCACCGTGTGAGCCCCGTCGGCCAACGCAGTGAGCGCAGCCCCGGCCAACGGTGTCGCGCACTCGACCCACACCGACCCCATGAGCTGACGACCCGACCGCACCGCCACCACCATGCGCCCGGTCACACCGTGAGCAGAGTCCGGGCCGACAAACAACGGTTCGTCAGAAGACTCCAAATGCGCGTACACACCCCGAGCGTCAAAGAAGGCCCGCAGCTCCTCCGGCGCCTGTCGCTCGACGATGGTCGCCACCCGTGCCGGGTCGGCGCCGCGCTGGCGCCGCGAGTACGCCAAGACCCGCGAGAGCCGGTCCTCGATGATGACCGCCCCGCCCGCGGACTCGGCCAAACTGTCGGCCAGTGCGAACAGATCCGTTGGCCCGCGACCGGATTCGGTTTCACGGCCCTCCAGGACCAGCCCGAAGATGACCGCGGCCAACTCGCTCCAGGACATCGCCGGGTCGACCACCATCACGGCTACACCTTCGGCCGCACCGGCGAATGCGGTGTCGTCATCGCCCTCGGCGCGGACGAGTACGACCACGGCACGGGCTTGCGCCGCCCAGTGCACCGCCTGCTGCACTGATTGCGCGCCGATACCCAGCAGCACGTCACCGACGACGGCGCGGTCCTCGATGAGTTCATGCAGCACCACGCTGCGCAACTCCGTGGACCGCGGGACAGGACAAAACCGCAATCGCACGCCATAGCTGCCCAGCACATTGGCTAGGCGGTCCAACGTGACCACGGGCCGCTCCCTATGCCGAATCAACCCCAGCGTATCGGTTGCCGAATGCGCCCCGGTCAACGGCGGGCTCCCTGACGCGATGACGCCGCGCCGATCCCAGTACTTACAGGATCAGTTGATATCCACGGCAGCAACCGAATTCATCGTGCCTACTGCGTGGGGCAGTTGTGGACCAGAACCGCCGCGGTCACGGTCGCGACGAAGAAGGCGTGGGTGTTCGCGACCGTCAGATCCCACATGTCGGCCGTGCCGAATACCGAAGTGCTACCTGCGACCTGCGCGACGCTGTCCCGGAACGGGGTGGTCAACCGATCACCGGGACGCAGGTCTTTCGCGTCAACCCATTCGGCTCCCGGCCGAATGGCTCCGCCAGTGGTGGCGGCCAGCTCGGAGACCTCGGACGGCTCTGTCTGCGCCCGGGCCGTGCTGTAGAAGGGATGCTTGGCGGTTGTGTGTACCACCGAAGTGACATCGGCGGCGTTGGTGATCGTGAGGTCGAGCAGGTCGGTGTCGTGGTTGACCAGGACCGCCTCCACGGGCTGACCGCTGGTGCGCCCGGTTTCCGGGTCGACTGACCACACCCGATCGCCGACCTTGAGTTCCGCGATGGGGCGCTTGGTGCCATTGGCCATCAGGACCAGCGTGTCCGGGCCGAAGGATTGGCCCGCGCACGGAACATGCTGTGTCAGTGGGGTTGTCAGTGACTCGGCAGCCATGACCGCTGCCGGACTGTCGGCGAATTGCTGCGCGCGCGGCGCACCTGCGTGTTGCTCTGAACGTGGGCGATCGATGCCGGCCAACCAGAGTATCCCGCAAAGAGAAAGCACGATGGTGACCATCAAAGCCACCGGTACCCGCCACCAACGGCTACGACGCCACCACGACCGTTCACCCGGTACGAAGTTCACCACGACGATTCCCCTGAATACACCAGTTCTGATATCCGTCGGCAATGTCGGACACGTTCTGCAGGTGTAGTCGGGAGCCGGCCCCGAAACCGAATGCCGTCCGCCGGTGA
>NZ_JAYXBQ010000032.1:0-555 GCF_039668335.1 Mycobacterium sp. SM3041
CCTATATATTCAGCAGTGGGTAACACGACATAACTCGTGCTGGGTTTCCCCATTCGGACATCCTCGGATCAACGCTCGGTTGGCAGCTCCCCGAGGCTTATCGCAGCCTCCTACGTCCTTCATCGGCCTCTGATGCCAAGGCATCCACCATGCGCCCTTAAACACTTACGACACAAAAAACCAATTGAAAACAAGAATCAAAATTGCACATCAACACCCACAGACACATACACCCACGACCGAAGCCGTAGGCGACACATTCTGCGCGCGTTAGATGCTCGCAACCACTATCCACGAATCAAACACCACACCCCACCACCAAAACCGGTGAGGCAACAACAACCCCCACCCCGCAACCGGGGCGTCTCCCACCCCCACATCAGGAGGGGAGCGAACGGGCCTGTTGTCTCAGGACCCAACAGTGTGTCTGGCAATTCATTCGATCAACGTGTCATCCCAGCTGATCAGCGTTTGTTGTCATATGCACCCGCCGAAGCAGCCCACTACAGGCGCCGGCGACAATCCCAACCACCTTGGCCCCGCAATTTGTACGGG
>NZ_JAYXBQ010000033.1:0-554 GCF_039668335.1 Mycobacterium sp. SM3041
CCTATATATTCAGGTGCGGGTAACACGACATCACTCGTGCTGGGTTTCCCCATTCGGACATCCTCGGATCAACGCTCGGTTGGCAACTCCCCGAGGCTTATCGCAGCCTCCTACGTCCTTCATCGGCCTCTGATGCCAAGGCATCCACCATGCGCCCTTAAACACTTACGCACAAAAACCAATTGATAAACAAGAATCAAAATTGCACATCAACAACACACAGACGGAAAAACCAACGACCCGAAAGCCGCCGGCCACCATTTCTGCGCGCGTTAGATGCTCGCAACCACTATCCACGAATCAAACACCACACCCCACCACCAAAACCGGTGAGGCAACAACAACCCCCACCCCGCAACCGGGGCGTCCCCCACCCTCTAACCGAGAGGGGAGCGAACGGGCCTGTTGTCTCAGGACCCAACAGTGTGTCTGGCAATTCTTCACGACCAACGCTTTCCAGCCGGCCGAACGTTTGTTGTCATATGCACCCGCCGGGCAAGCCCACTACAGGCGCCGGCGACAATCCCAACCATGAACCCCGGCACTGTTGCCGG
>NZ_JAYXBQ010000034.1:0-62766 GCF_039668335.1 Mycobacterium sp. SM3041
CCTCGCAAAACGAGGCAGAATTTACAGTTCAGAACAATCTGACCTAAACAAAAGACACCAAAAACTGGCATCAAAAAAACAACCACACCCCACAAACGGGAAAACACGAGGCATGGCCAAAAAACAACAAACAAAAACCACCAAACACACTATTGAGTTCTCAAACAACACGCCCGGCCTGACCGCGCAACAAACCCGCGGCTAAAAGCCGCGGTCCGTAGTGCGGGCAGTGAGGAACTCCCAACTTAATGGGTGTTACTCTCGGATTTGGTCTTCGCTCTCCGGCGCTTGTCCGTGTCGCTCTGACCTGGAATAAGTTACGGCAGGGCTAACAGCGAGTCAAATCGCCAGGTCAGCGAGCCGTTTCCCCTGGTCAGAGGGGTCGTCAGCCCTGGCCGGAGCCGCCAACCCGCCGCACCCCCGCGATGTGGCGCTTGCCACGCCGCAACACCAGCCAGCGCTCACCGAGAAAGTCCGACGGCTGTGGTACCCACTCGTCGCTTTCCACTCGCGCGTTGTTCACATAGACGCCGCCCTCGGCGACCGTGCGGCGCGCTTCCCCGCGACTCTTCGACAGGCCCGTCGCAACCAACAGATCGGTGATCCCGTCCGGACCACCTGGCGCCAGCTCCGCGACCTGGCCATTGCTGGCCTCCGTCAACGCCGCCGACAGCGTCGACTCGTCGAGATCTGCGAGTTCGGCACGGCCGAACAGCGCCTGACTCGCCAGCTCGACGGCGTCGGTCGCCGCCTGACCGTGCACCAACGTGGTCAACTCCCGGGCCAGCCGGCGTTGCGCAGCTCGCTCATGGGGACGCTCCGCGGTAGCGGTCGCGAGTTCACCGAGCTCGTCGGCGGACAGGAAGGTGAACCAGCGCAGGTAGCCCACGACATCGGCGTCGGCCGCGTTCACGAAGTACTGGTACCAGGCATAAGGGCTGGTCAGCTCGGGATCGAGCCACAGATTGCCGCCGCCGGTCGACTTGCCGAATTTCTTGCCGTCGGCCGAGGTGACGAGCGGAACCGTCAGCGCATGTGCGGTCGCACCCAGCTTCTGGCGCACCAGGCGGACGCCCGCGATGATGTTTCCCCACTGGTCAGAGCCGCCGACCTGCAGACTGCAGCCGTGCTTCTTGTACAGCTCGACGAAGTCGTTGGCCTGCAGGAGCATGTAGCTGAACTCGGTGTACGAGATGCCGTCGCCTTCGAGCCGCCGCTTGATGGTGTCGCGGTCGAGCATGACGTTGACCGAGAAGTGTTTGCCCAGGTCACGCAAGAACTCGATGGCCGACATCGGCCCGGTCCAGGACAGGTTGTTCTCGACGATCGCGCCGTTGCCCGAGTCGTTGAACTCGACGAATCGCTCCAGTTGACCGCGAATACGTTCGGCCCAGTCGGCGACGGTGTCGGCGGTGTTCATCGTCCGCTCGCCGTTGTCGCGGGGATCGCCGATCATGCCGGTGGCACCGCCGGCCAGCACGATGGGTCGGTGGCCGGCCTGCTGGAATCGCCGCAGCGTGAGCAGGGGAACCAGGTGTCCGGCGTGCAGGCTGGGCGCGGTCGGGTCGAAGCCGGCATACAGCGTGAGCGGCCCATCCGTCGTCGCGGCGGCGAGCGCTTCGCGGTCGGTCGATTGCGCGATCAGGCCGCGCCAGTCCAGTTCGTCGAGGATGCCAGTACTCACGTCGTCGATCTTCCCCTATTGCAGGTCATCGCCTGTCATCAGTCACTGTCGCCCGGTGCCGGCGCCCGGGGACTGCGCCGGTAGTTCGACACTTCAGGGGTGCCCGGCAACCAGAACCGCCAGGGGCGGTCGGCGGCCTGGCTGACGCCCACTCGCGGCCCGGCGCTGCCCTCCTGCGGCGGGTTCAGTTCGATCCGGACAGGTGATCGGCGATCCACCAGGTCAATGCCGTTGTCCGCCAAGGTGATTCCGAGCGCCTCGCACAGATTGCCCGGGCCGCGAGCGTACGCCGCGGGCGCGATGCCGGCCCGCCGCCGGCCCGCGGCCACGCCGCCACCGTCGACGACGCGGGCCGCACGGAGCAGTACGGCACCCGCCACGCCGTCAGTGCAACAAACGACGTTGGCGCACACGTGGATTCCGTGACTGCGGTAGGTGTACAAATGCCCGGCCGGCCCGAACATCACCGAGCTCCGGGGCGTCGGCCCGCGGAACGAGTGCGCAGCCGCATCCGGCCAGGGCCCCGATGGTGGGCCGCCATAGGCCTCGACCTCGACCACGGTCGCGACGACGTCCCGGCCGTACAACGTGGCGCCGAGCAGGCGTCGGGCCGCGGTGACGGGATCGACGGCGAGTAGCTCGGCACTCATGGCCCGCCATTCTGCCCGGTCCGAGCCGGCCGTTGACACGTCGACACCAGGAGCGGAGTATTCATCACATGATGAGTTCATCGGTTGGTGAATTACACGGTGATGCCGCTGACGTGGCAATTCGGATCGAGGACCTGACCGTGATCCGGGGTAAGCGGCGCGCGATCGACGGGGTGTCCCTGCAGGTCCGGCGTGGCAGCATCACCGGGTTGCTCGGCCCGTCCGGCTGCGGCAAAACCACCCTGATGCGCGCCATCGTCGGTACGCAGATCATCACGAACGGCACGGTCACCGTGCTCGGGAAACCCGGCGGATCGGCCGACCTGCGCCGACGCGTCGGGTACGTGACCCAGGAGCCGACGGTCTACAACGATCTGCGCGTCATCGACAACGTGCGGTATTTCGCTGCGCTGACGGGCTCGAGCAAGACCGCGGCCGACGAGGCCATCGCTGCCGTCGGCCTCCAGGATCACCGAACCGCGTTGTGCGGCAACATGTCCGGCGGTCAGCGGACGCGCGCCTCATTGGCCTGTGCGTTGGTGTCCAAACCTGACCTGCTCGTGCTCGACGAACCGACGGTCGGACTGGATCCGGTCCTGCGGGTCGACCTCTGGGACCAGTTCGACCGACTGGCCCGCGACGGCACCACCCTGCTGGTGTCCAGCCATGTCATGGACGAGGCCGATCACTGCGGCGAACTGCTGCTGATGCGCGACGGCCGCCTGCTCGGACACACCACGCCCACGCAACTACGAGAGGACACCGGATGTTCATCGCTGGAGGAAGCGTTCCTGACCATCATCCGGCGCAGCACCGCGGCCAGAGCCGGCTGACGCTCCGGCCCTACCTGGCCACGACGGCCCGCATCCTGCGTCAGCTCGCCGCCGACCATCGCAGCATGGCGATGATCCTCGTGGTGCCGAGTGCCGTCATCACCTTGATGTACTTCATGTTCGACGATCTGCCGCACCGTCCCGGCACGCTGTCGCCGTTCAACAACGCCTGTCTGATCCTGCTCGGCGTCTTCCCGCTGATCGTCATGTTCCTGATCACCTCGATAACCATGCAGCGCGAACGGGTTTCGGGCACGTTGGAACGAATCCTGACCACTCCCCTGCGCCGGCTGGATCTGCTGGCCGCCTACGGATCGGCATTCTCGGTGGCTGCGGCCGCCCAGGCGACGCTGGCCTGCCTGGTGTCGTTCTGGTTCCTCGGGTTCGACACCGCGGGCAGTCCCGCCCTGGTCTTCCTGATCGCGATCATCAACGCGGTGCTCGGCGTCGGACTGGGGCTGTTGTGCAGTGCCTTCGCGCGTACCGAGTTCCAGGCCGTGCAGTTCATGCCGGTCGTGATCGTGCCGCAACTGCTGTTGTGCGGCATCATCGTTCCCCGCGAAATGCTGCCCGACTGGTTACGGTGGATCAGTGACGCACTACCCGCGACCTACGCGCTCGAGGCTCTCCAACAAGTGGCCGACCACCCCGACATCACCAGCACCACGATGCGCGACATCGTCATTGTGATCGCGTTCGCCGTCGTCACCATGTGTCTGGCCGCTGCGACCCTGCGCCGTCGGACCCCATGACCACGACACAGCCGCGGCCGCGCCGCAAGCCGCCCGGTCGTCCCACCGGAACCTCGGACACGAAGGAGACGATCCTGTCGTGTGCGCGGGACCTGTTCGCCCGCAACGGTTTCAACAACACCTCCGTGCGAGCGATCGCCTCGGCCGCCGGTGTCGACGCGGCGCTGGTGCATCACTACTTCGGGACCAAGCAGCAGCTGTTCGCAGCGGCAGTGCACATTCCCATCGATCCGCAGATGGTGCTGGGCCCGTTGCGGGACACCCCCGTCGACGAACTCGGCCACACCCTGCCGTCGCTGCTGTTCCCGATCTGGGACTCGGAGCTCGGCGTGGGGTTCATCGCGGCGTTGCGCTCGATGCTCGCGGGTGACGACGTCAACCTGATCCGGATTTTCCTCGAGGACGTCATCACCGCCGAAGTCGGTGCGCGGGTTGACAACCCGCCCGGCACGGGACGAATCCGCGTGCAGTTCGTCGCTTCCCAGCTGATGGGCGTCGTGATGGCCCGCTACATCCTGCAACTGGAACCGTTCAGATCGCTCCCGGTGCAACAGATCGCGGAAACGATCGCCCCCAACCTGCAGCGCTACCTCACCGGCGACCTGCCGGCACTGAGCTAACGCTGGGCAGCGCCGAGCAGTCGCTGATGCTCGGCGTCGTCGGTGACGTCGACCGCCTCGTCGATGAGCAGCACCGGTACCCCGGCGTCGATCCGGTACGCCCGGCGCAACCGCGGGTTGTACAGGCATTCGTCGCCGACCAGCAGCAGCTCACCCCGGTCCTGCGGGCACACCAAAATCGCGCGCAAAGCTTCGTCGATCACCTGGCGTCAGCCACCCAACGGAATCTGCGAGCCACCGGTACCCGGCACCAGGCCGGGTGGCAGGCCACCCGGACCACCGATGACGATGGGGTTCTGCGGCTTCACGCCGGCGGCACGGGCCTGATTGCGCTTCTGGAACTTCACCGTGTCCTGCAGCGCATGGATCAGCGGTACCTGGTTCGGACGCTGATCGAGGGCCGCCTCGATATCAGCGAGGTTGCCCCTCGAGGGGCCGAAGCCCTGGGCACGCAGCTTGAGCGACGTGTGCAGCAGCTTCGCGAGGTCGCCGCCACTGGCACCGATGTCGTACTCGGCGTCGAGGTCGTCCAGGACGTCGGCATGTGCCGCCGCAGGAGTGATCATCATCCCGACGGCCACAGCTCCCGCCAGAATCGCGCCGGCAACACCACGCCGGCGACGGCTGGTGTGTGACGTCATGCGTTCTCCATTCGATATCTGCGCCCGACGGCGTGTAACCCCGACTGACAAACCGCAGCCTAACAGCGACGACGAGGACCGGCAGGCTGTCACGACAGACTGCTCGTCCCGGTCAACTCGGCCTGGGCGGCCGCGGTGAAGGGCACGAACGAGTCACTGTCGACGTCGAACTGCCAAGAATTGTCCGTCGATTCGGGCACGCCGGCGGCCCGCAGTTCGGCCAGCACCGGGCGATACGACGCGTTGAGCGCCAGCTCCGGCACCACGTGGACGAGGTCCGGCACCACGCCGACCGGCAGATCGGCCAACGCCTCACGGAGGTCGGCGGGCAGCACGCTGCCGCCCGGACGCAGGCTCAACGCCGTGACCGCCAGCTCCCGATCGCCGACCGGCACCCGGTAGGTCACGGCGATGTCGACCGCGTCGAGACGGCCCAGCGCATTGCCGACCTCCTTGCCGAACACGGCGCCGCGCGGGGTGCGGATGACCGAACGGCGGTTGTCGACCATCCAGTAGTCGCCGTCGTCGTCGCGGCGGAAGAGGAACTCGGTCGAGACCCAGGTGTCCCCCGGCGCGAAAACACCGCGCTTGACCGACGCGGTCGGGTCGACAGGTCCACGCGGCTTGGCCAGCAACACGCCCACCTCGTTGGGCTCGGCGAGCGCCACGAAACCGTCGTCGCCCTCGAGGATGAGGTCGTCATAGACGTCGTAGGCGGCCAACGCGATCTGGCCGCCGCCCGGTAGTGGCCGGCCCTCGCTGCCGATCTTGGCGCCCGACACGTTGGCCAGCACGGCCTGACCGTCGGTCGTGGTGAAGAACTCCAGCACATGTGCGGGCTGGAACGCCTCCTCGACGCGGCGCCACAACCCGGCCGGCATACCCGAGCCGATGAACAGGCGCACCGGGTGGGTTCCGTTGATCACGAACGACGGGTCGTCGATGACGTCGCGCAGCATCGCCCAGGTGTAGGACACCACCGTGACGCCGTACTGCCGCAGTTCGTGCACGAAACGGTCGGGGCGCAGCCCGCGGGACAGCGCGATGCGCGCACCGCCGACGACAGCGCCGCCGAGCGACACGAGCAGGCCGGACTGGTGGTGCAGCGGGGTCAGGCAGTAGACGGTGTCGCCGCGGCCCAGGTTGGCCGCCGAGGCGGTGCCGAATGCCGACAGCGCCCAGCGGAAGTTGGTGATCTGCCGGGCCACCAGCTCGCCGCCAACGTTCGCGAACGCGATGTAGGCCAGGTCCTGCGCGTAGCCGGGGTTGGGCCGGTACCAGCCGGGCAGCTCAACGACGTCGGGGTCGATCTGCTCCATGTCCACGACGTCGGCGTCATCGGACACGTGCAGGTCGCGGTTCTCGCCGCCGCCGAGCACCAGGACGCGGGTCCGCAGCCGCCGGGCCGCATCCAGATTGGCCGGGTCGGAGATGATGTCGGTGACGCCGCCGAGGCGGGCGGCCACGGCCAGGTCGGCGTCGGGCGGCATCAGCACGGCCACCGCGCCGAGACGTGACAGCGCCGCGATGGCGACGAGCGCACTGGGGCGGGTCTCCATCAGCACGCCGACCCGAACGCCTTGTCGGACACCGACTTCGATGAGACCACGCACGACGTTGTTGATGCGGCGGTCCACTGCCTCGTAGGTGTGCACGCGGCCGTCGAACAGCAGGAACTCACCGTCCGGCGCGCCCTGGGCCTGCTCGCAGATGATGCGGCCCAACGAGATTCGCGTGTGGTCGTTGATCTGACCGAGACGGGCCAGCCGCGGTAGGGTCCGGACGGTCTCGATGGCCAGTGCCCGCGTCGACTTACCGGCCGTCACCACGGCGTCGGCCGCGGTGTTGGCAAGGCTGAACGCCATCTCCGTCGCGGCGGCAGCACCGTGCGCCACGCGGATCGCCAACGGCACCGACTCGCGCGGCAGTTCGGACTGCAGCGGCATCGGTACCACGTCGGACGGCATCGGTCCGCCGGCGTCGAGCCACTTGACCCACGACGCCACCGTCGGCCAACTCTGACTGGCGGCCTTGGAACCGACGACGAGACCGAAATGCCCGACGCGAATGAGGTATTCGTAGACATCGGCCTCCGGGGCGGCGCGCTTGATACCGCGCACGGCGGCGGGCTGACCGATGTCGTCGACCTCACCGACCACGGCCAGGACCGGGCAGGTGATGTCGGACAGCGTCACCAGGTTGCCGTGGATGGCGAAACCGCCGGTCATCATGCGGTTGTGCGCGATGAACTGCTTGAGCAGCTCCGCGATGGCCGGGCCGGACCAGGCGATCCAGCCCTCGCTGGCCAGGAACCGTCGCTGCTGCTCACGCGGCAACAGGGCCTCGCGGTCGTGCAACTGGCGCAAGAAATCGAGGCGCGACTGCGCGGTCTTGATCGGGTCGAGCATCTGGAAACCGTTGCGCGCCAGCCAACCCGGGATGTTGAGGCGGCTGAAGACATGGTCGGCCATGAAGTCGGCAACGCCGGATGCCAGGTTCGCCGGCATGTTCATCGGCAGTGCGGCCAGCGTGTCCACCGGAGACCCGAAGGCGACGATGCTGGCCAGGTCGCGGGACTGCCGATATGCGGCGGTCTGGTAGGCGAACATGCCGCCCTGCGAATAGCCGGCCAGGTGAACGTCTTTGCCGGTGGTTGCCTTGACGGTGTCGATGGCCGCACTGAGACCCACCACGTGGTCCGCCAGATTGCGGTCCATGCCGCCCTCGACCTGATCCGGCGAACCGAAGTCGATGACCCACGGGTCCAGACCGGCGGCGTGCAGGATGCCCACGGCGCCGTCGTCGCGGGTCACGTCCCACATGTCGGCGGACATCATCATCGGATGCACCATCAGCACCGGCGATCCGGCCGGGGCCGCGCCCGGACGCGCGTCCGGCGGGAAGTACCGCCGCAGCCGGTACATCGGCACGCTCTCGACGATCTGGAACGGCGACGGCACGGCGCCCGTCTCCAGCCCGCCGTAGCGAAGCACTTCCAGGCCGTTTTGAGCGGTAGCTACCAACCGCTCCACCGGCCCGGTGATCACCGAAAAGTCCACCACCGGGTACTCCCTTTTGGTCAAATAAGTACAAATCCCCCGATTACGACGCCATCATGGCACAACGCGCTGGTTACGGCGTGGCAGAGGCACCCGCGGCCGACGCCTAGAATCTGCGCCTGATGGCGCATCTACTTGGGGCCGAAGCCCTGCATCTGGAATTTCCGACCCGAGTGGTTTTCGATTCGCTGACGGTCGGGATCGAGGAGGGCGACCGGATCGGCATCGTCGGCCGTAACGGCGATGGCAAATCCAGTTTGCTGGCAATGCTGGGCGGCCGGCTCAAGCCCGACTCCGGGCGGGTGACGGTACGCGGTGGCGTCCGGATCGGGATGCTCGACCAGGCCGACACGCTCGACCACACCGACACCGTCGGGCACGCCGTCGTCGGCGACGTCCCCGAGCATGAATGGGCCGGCGACCCGCGGGGCCGCGACGTCATCGCCGGGCTGCTCGGCGACCTCGACTGGAATGCCGTGATCGGCACCCTGTCCGGTGGGCAGCGTCGCCGTGTGGCCCTGGCCCGGCTGCTCGCCGGTGACCACGACGTCCTGATCCTCGACGAGCCCACCAACCACCTCGATGTCGAGGCGATCACCTGGCTGGCCGCGCATCTGAAGAAGCGCTGGGCCGCCAACGCCGGCGGCTTGCTCGTCGTCACCCACGACCGGTGGTTCCTCGACGAGGTGTGTACCGCCACCTGGGAGGTGCACGACCGCATCGTCGAACCGTTCGAGGGCGGCTATGCGGCGTACATCCTGCAACGGGTGGAGCGCGACCGGCAGGCGGCGGCTTCTGAAGCCCGGCGCCAGAACCTGGCCCGGAAAGAACTCGCGTGGCTGCGCCGCGGTGCGCCGGCGCGGACGTCGAAGCCGAAGTTCCGGATCGACGCCGCCAACGCGCTGATCGCCGACGTGCCGGAGATCCGCGACAAGGTGGCACTGCAGTCGCTGGCCGTGACGCGCCTCGGCAAGCAGGTTGTCGACATTCTCGACGCGTCGGTGACCTACGGCGAGCGGCAGGTGCTGCAGGACGTCGAGTGGCGGATCGCGCCGGGCGAACGCACCGGAATCCTCGGCGTCAACGGCGCCGGCAAGTCGACGCTGCTCGGGTTGATCGACGGGTCGGTCGAGCCGACCGGCGGCCGGGTCAAGCACGGCAAGACAGTGCAGATCGCCACGCTCACCCAGGGTGTGGAGAAGCTCGCCGAGCATCTCGATGAGCCCGTGCGGGCGGTGCTGAGCCGGCTGGCCACCACTTACACGTTCGGATCCGGTTCCAAGGCGCAGGAACTCAGCCCGAGTCAGCTACTGGAGCGCCTCGGCTTCGCCAGTGCCCAGCTGTCCACCCCGGTGCAGGATCTGTCCGGTGGGCAGCAGCGCCGGCTGCAGTTGCTCCTGATCCTGCTCGAACAGCCCAACGTGCTGATCCTCGACGAGCCGACCAACGACCTGGACACCGACATGCTGGCGGCCATGGAGGACCTGCTGGACTCCTGGCCCGGCACGCTGATCGTCGTCAGCCACGACCGGTACTTCCTGGAGCGCGTCACCGATCAGCAGTTCGGCATCCTCGGCGGCCGGTTGCGCCACCTGCCCGGCGGGGTCGACGAGTACCTGCGCCTGCGGGCGACGCACTCGGCCCAAACCGGTACCGCCGCAGCCAAACCGGCTGTGGTCGCGACTGAGGGACTGTCAGGTGCAGAGCTGCGCGCGGCACAGAAGGAACTCACCGCCATCGAGCGTCGACTGGAGAAACTTGCGGGCCAGATCGACACGGCACACCAGCGTCTGGCTGAGCATGACCAGGGCGATTACGAAGGGCTGCAACGCCTCACGGGCTCGCTGCGCGAGCTCGAAGGTGAAGTGACCGAACTCGAGGATCGCTGGATGGAGTTGTCCGAGGACGTCAGTAGCTGAACGTGGTGGCCGGCTCGTCGCCGATCCACTGCCACAGCGGGATGGTGCCGCCGAGGTCCGCGTTGGCCACGACGTGTTCGGCGTCAAGGGCTTTGGCATTGAAGCAGATCGGGCAGATGAGGAACTTGCCGCCGGCGGCTTCGTAGCGGGCCATCAGGTCCGGCAGTGGTGGGCAGCCGTCGCATGCGACGCCGAGCGCGAACCCCGGTTGGGCGAGGCGCACGGCTTCCTTGGCCAGGAACATCATCGTCGGGTGTCCCTGTTCGGCCGCGCCGACGGCCATGAGCAGGGCGATGGTGACCTTCTCGGCGTCCTCCAGACCGGTGGTGAGGCTGATCGCCACTTTCGAGCTCATGAGCGGTTCTCCTTCTGTTCGGGCTGAAATCCTGAGCACAGCAGGTCGATTGAATGGATGCGGTCGTCGGCGGCGGCGAACAGGCGCTGCTCGACGATCTTGACGGCGGTCGGGTCACCCGGTGGCGAGGTGCGAACCCGCCAGCTCAGCGCGACGCGGTCGCCCACGCGGCCGACGGAAGCATCGACCAGTTCGAACGTGTCGGCGCCGAACCAGTGCCGGAAGCGCCCGACGGTGTCGTCGGCGCCGGTCACGTCGACGAGGCCGGGAGGGATCAGGGCGCGGAAATGTACGTCGGGAGCAAGGCATTCGGCGAGCGCGGCGAAGTCCTGGCCGGCGAAAGCCTCCAGAAAGGCGCCCGCCACAGCCCATCCCGCGCCGATGTCGTTGCTCATGTATCGGTTCTACGGCCCGCCGGCGCCTCGGCACATCGGGTGAACACCCGATCTATTCGGCGGCGCTGACCAATCCGTGGCGCATGGCGAACATCGCAGCGGCACCGCGCGTCGACACCCCGATCTTGGTGTAGATGTGTTCGACGTGGGTGCCGACGGTGCGTGGCGTGATCGAAAGGTGTTGGGCGATCTGCCGATTCGATGAACCACGGACCAGCTGCTCGAGGACTTCGAGTTCGCGGCCGGTCAGACCGGCGACGAGTGGGGTCCGGCGGCTGGGCCGGCAGCCCGCGGCGGTCAGCACCGCTCCGACGGCGGCGCCGTCGAGCCGCCCCGCGGTGACCTCCGCGCGCAGGGCCTCGGCGCGGTCGGCGGGTGCCAACGCGGTCCGGTGCGGGCGATCCTCGCCGAGTGCCTGGTAGACCGCCGCGGCGGCCAGGAGCCGGGCCGGCGCGGGGATCGCGGTGCCGGTGAGCCCGCGTGGGTACCCGCTGCCGTCCATGCGCTCGTGGCAGGCCGCGGCGACCGCGCCGATCTCGCACAGCCGCGGCTGCCGGCACAGCACCCGTTCGGTGAGATACGGCACGGTGCGAACGCGCTCGCGTTCGGCAATCGTCAAGGGACCCGGCTTGTTCCAGATGCCCGTCGAGACACCGATGGCCCCGATCCGGTGTACCAACGCCGCGCGTTCGGCGAGGGCGACGTCGTCGTCACGCAGTCCGGCCGCTCTGGCCGCCGCTGCGGTGAGTTCGGCGACGCGGCGTGAATAGCCCAGGAACCAAGTCGATTTCAGGTCGGCGTAGTCGGCGAAGACCTGCAGCACCCCGGTCAATTCGGCGTCGGGAATGGTGCGATCGAGCGACGCGCAGCCCCCGATCACCGCGCCCCAGGCGTCGACGGTGTCGAGTCCCCCGAAGATCTCGTCGGATCTGGCACCGCACACGTCCACCAGCTCGGGGTCGAACTCGCTCCCCCGTCGGCCGCGCAGCATCTCCAGCGCGCCGTCGACACCGCCGGTGCGGTGGTGCACCTCGGCGTCGTCGGCAATGTGGACGACCCGCATCACCGGCTGAATCTGCGCGCCCCGGGCCCGCCCCGGCACACCCTTGCCGTCCCAGCGCTCGAAGGCGTCGAGCAGTGCGGCGCGCACCTCGGGCGGCAGGTCCAGGCGGTCCGCGATGTCGCTGGCCGTCTGACAGTGGCTGACAAACAGTTTCGGCATCTCGGTGACGCCCTGGGCCAGGAATCGGCCGACCATGGTGATGCGCTGCAACGCCGGCTGCCCTTGCGCGAGGTGTCCCAGCAGAAACCGCGCCATGCCGGGTCCGGCCTTGTCCACGTGATAGCTGTCGGCCCGCATCCGGAGGTCGTCGCCGAACCAGTGCGCCAGCTCGTGCGAGTCGGCAACACATCCCATCCAGGCCAGTAGCGACACGTAGAAGGCAGCGGCCTGATGCTCGGGCGCCATGCCCGCGGCGGCGGCCAGGCGCGTCGCGAGGACCGTCTGGCGCAAAACATGCTCCTGCGGCTGTCCCAGACCGAGATCGGTGGCCAGCGAGAGCGAGGCGATGAGCTCCGCCAGGCGCACTTCGGGCGTCTGGGTACCGGCCATCGGCTCAGTATTGCGCCAGTTCCCTGGCGATGGTGGCCTTCCGGAGCAGAAACCCGCCCTCGTCCAACTTCTTTCGGCGCAACCAGCCGGTGACTTCGGCATTGCACTTGCTGGCGTTGCACGACCGGCACGCCGGCACCACATTGTCGAGCGTGTACCGCCCGCCGCGGGAGATGGGCTGCACGCAATCCTTCTGCAGGTCGGCGTCGTCGGCGCCGCAGTAGGCGCAGCCGCCCCAGATCTCTTGCAGGACAGCCCACTGCTGCGTCGTCAGGTCATGCTCGACCTTCGCCATCCGACGTTTGCGTCGTCTGGCGTAGACCGCGGCGCGGCTGCGAGCTGGCACCGCCCGAGCCTACGGCCGCCGACGGCCTCAGCCCTGCAGGCGGGCCCGCAGACGGCCGGCGGTGTCGGCTGCTTCAGCGGCTGGGCGCCGGCACCGTGAAGGTCGGTATGGGTGGCAATGGGCTGAACGTCGGCACCTGAATGTTGCCGGGTGACAACGGCCCCGGCTGATACGTGAAATCGACACTCGCTGCCCGGTGACCACACAACAGCACGAGCCACGCACAACCGGCGAGGAACAGCGCCGCCATGACATACCCCGACCATCGCAGACCCCGGCCGGCCAGGGCCACGACGTACTCCACACAGCGGACCCCGAACACGATCGGCAGCACCATCAGTGCAAACCACAGCGCGCCGGGCTGCGCCGCCAATCGGTAGCACGCCCATCCCAGGCCGACCGGCAGTCCCAAGCCGAGCAGCCACACCAACCAGTAGCCCGATTGCTCGGTCAGATGGTCGCCCAAGCTCACGTCGCGGTCGCTGCGAAGGCGCCCGATGGTCACCATGACGTGAGCGAGACCGGCCAGCAGGCACGCGACGATCAGTGCCTGATACCCGAGGCGTACACCATTTGGGCTCCATCCAACGATGATCAGCACAGGTGCGACCGTGGCGATGAATGCGGCCAATGCGGCCAACCCGATGCCGGCCAACGCAATCGGACCGCGCCACAGCCGCCGGGCCAGGTAACCGCGCGGAAGCTGCTTGCGCACTCGAGAGAAGGTGCGAATCCAGTGCACCAGCAGCGGCGCCATCAACACCGGCGCCAGATGACGCAACACCGACGGCGGCACCCACGCGGAGAAGAGGACCACCGCCAACGTGTAGATCCAGACGCCGCCGGCAAGCCGGGCGATGGTGCCCCACACGGTCTGCGCGAGCGTGTGCCGTGCTGCGCCGTGGGTGGGTTCGTCGACGAGAACCGCGGACAGACCCGCCACGCGCCCTCCGGCGAAAGGCCGAGCCGCGGCGGCCTCGGTCTGCAGATCAGCACTTGATGGATCGAGGCTCAATCCGGTGGCGATGAATTGCGCAGCGCGGTCGTCGCCACACCGGCGGGCCACGCGTGCTGCGGCCAAAAACAGCTCAGCGTCATGGGATTCGAGTTCCAACGCCCGATCCAGGGCCGCCCTCGCGGCACGTCGATCCGGCACCTCCGCCAGGCAGGTCGCGAGGAGCATGTGCGCGTCGGCGTCATGGGGATTCGCTTCTACAGCCCGACGGGCATATCGGACCGCGTCTGCGGTGCGGCTCGCCGAGAGGCTGACGCGCGCCAGCACCTGCAACGCCAACAGCGACGTGCCGTGTTGCGCTATCGCCGCATCTGCGGCGGCGCGCGCACGGTCCAGATCGCCGACGTTGTAGACCGCGACGGCGAATGCTTCGAGCAGCTGTCCCTCGTGCGGGTGCTCGGCAAGGCCGGACGACAGCAGGTCCGCGGCGGCTTGCCACTGGCCGACGTCGCCGAGCAGTTGGGCTCGCAGCACCACCGCCTCGACGTCCACCGGCGTCTACCCCAGCTGTGACCGCAGTTGCGCCGCCCGATCCCGCACGATGGTGAGCTGCTCGGCAACCCTCGCCGGCGACGTGCCGCCGCGGGCGTCACGCGACTCGACCGAACCGGCGATGGTCAGGACGTCGCGCACTTCGGCGGTGAGTCCCGGGTGGATACCGGCCAGCTCGTCGGCGGCGAGTTCTTCCAGCCCGACTCCCCTGGCCTCGGCGGCCTTGACCGCCGCACCGGCTGCCTCGTGCGCGACGCGGAACGGAATACCTTGGCGCACCATCCATTCCGCGATGTCGGTGGCCAGGGTGTAGCCGAGCGGCGCCAGCGCGGCCATCCGGTCGGTGTCGAAGGTCAGGGTGCCGACCAGGCCGGCCATCGCGGGCAACAGCAGCTCGAGCTGAGCGACGGAGTCGAAGACCGGCTCCTTGTCCTCCTGCAGATCCCGGTTGTAGGCGAGCGGCTGCGCCTTGAGCGTCGCCAGCAGGCCGGCCAGGTTGCCGATGAGGCGGCCGGACTTACCGCGGGCCAGTTCGGCGATGTCAGGATTCTTCTTCTGCGGCATGATCGAGCTGCCGGTCGACCAGGAGTCGTGCAGCTTGACGTAGCCGAATTCCGTTGTGCTCCAGAGGATGATGTCCTCGGACAGGCGGGACAGATCCACGGCGATCATCGCGAACACGAACGCCGCCTCGGCGGCGAAGTCGCGCGAGGAAGTGGCGTCGATCGAATTGTCCGCAGCCGCATTGAATCCTAGATCCGCCGCGATGGCGTCGGGGCTCAGGCCGAGCGAGCTACCGGCGAGCGCACCGGAACCGTAGGGCGACACCGCCGCCCGCTTGTCCAGATCGAGCAGCCGGTCGGCGTCGCGCAGCAGCGGGTGCGCGTGCGCGAGAAGGTGGTGGGCCAACAGCACGGGCTGCGCCGACTGCAGGTGCGTCTTGCCGGGCATGATCGCCGTGGGGTGCGCCGCGGCCTGGCCGGCCAGCGCGGCCGCCACGTCGAGCACGCCGTTGCCGACGGTCTTGATGGCGTCGCGCAGCCACATGCGGAACAGCGTCGCCACTTGGTCGTTGCGGGACCGGCCGGCGCGCAGCCGGCCACCGAGGTCCTCACCGACGCGGTCGATCAGGCCGCGCTCCAGTGCGCCGTGCACGTCCTCGTCCGTCGGCAGCGGCCCGAAGGAACCGTCGGCGACGTCGTTGCCGAGGCTGTCCAGGCCGGCCAGCAGCCCGTCGCGCTGCTCGTCGGTGAGCAACCCGGCGTTGTGCAGCACGCGGGCGTGCGCCTTGGACGCGGTGACGTCATATGGCGCCAGCGCCCAGTCGAAGTGCGTCGACTTGCTCAGTGCGGCAAGCGCATCGGACGGGCCGGAGGCGAACCGGCCACCCCACAGCGAACCCTCGTTGGTCGTGCTGCCCGACATTTACAGACCCAGGTCGCGCTTGGCGGAGATCTTGGAGCTCAGGCCGTGCAGCTGGACGAAGCCCTTGGCCGCGCTCTGGTCGAAACTGTCGCCCTCGTCGTAGGTGGCGAGGTTGAAGTCGTAGAGCGACTCACCCGAGCGCCGGCCGTTGACGGTGATGTGGCCGCCGTGCAGGACCAGGCGGATGTCGCCGGAGACGTGCTGCTGGGTGTGCTCGACGAACGCCTCCAGCGAGGCCTTCAGCGGGCTGTACCAGAGACCGTCGTAGGTCAGCTCGCCCCACTTGCGGTCGACGCCGCGCTTGTAGCGGCCGAGCTCGCGCTCCAGGCAGACATGCTCGAGCTCGGTGTGCGCGGTGATCAGCACCATGGCGCCCGGGGCCTCGTAGATTTCGCGGGACTTGATGCCCACCAGGCGGTCCTCGACGACGTCCAGGCGGCCGACGCCCTGCGCACCGGCGCGGGTGTTGAGCTCCTGGATGATCTGCAGCACGCTCAGCGGGCGGCCGTCGATGGCGACGGGGCGGCCCTTGTCGAAGCTGACGATCAGCTCGTCGGGGGTGTTGAAGTGGACCGTCGGGTCCTCGGTGTAGTCGTAGACGTCCTTGGTCGGGGCGTTCCACAGGTCCTCGAGGAAGCCGGTCTCGACGGCACGGCCCCACACGTTCTGATCGATGGAGAAGGGCGACTTCTTGGTGACGTTGATCGGGATGTCGTTCTCCTGCGCGAAGGCGATGGCCTTCTCGCGGGTCCAGGCGTAGTCGCGGACCGGGGCGATGACCTCCAGCTCCGGGGCCAGGGTGTTGAAGCCGACCTCGAAGCGGACCTGGTCGTTGCCCTTACCGGTGCAGCCGTGCGCGACGACGGTGCCGCCATGGCTGCGGGCCGCCTCGACCAGGTGCTTGACGATCAGCGGGCGCGAGATGGCCGACACCAGCGGGTACCGGTCCATGTACAGCGCGTTGGCCTTGATGGTGGGCAGGCAGTACTCGTCGGCGAACTCGTCGCGGGCGTCGACCACCACGGCCTCGACAGCGCCGCAATCGATGGCACGCTGACGCACCACCTCCATGTCCTCGCCGCCCTGGCCCAGGTCGATGGCCACGGCGACGACCTCTTTGCCGGTCTCCTTGCCGATCCAGCTGATCGCGACCGAAGTGTCCAGACCGCCGGAATACGCCAGGATGACGCGCTCGGACATGTGTCAATCTCCTTGTTCTAGTACTGCTACAGGTTCTCGAAGGTGGCGGCGAGCTCGGCGCCGCTCATCGGTTCGCGGGCGACAACCAAAAGGGTGTCATCACCGGCGATCGTGCCCACAACATAAGGCAGAGCCGCCCGATCTATTGCACTGGCCAGGTACTGCGCTGCCCCAGGTGGCGTACGTAACACCGCCAGGTTGGCGCTGGCGTCGGTGGACACCAGCAGCTCGCCGAGCAGTCGGGACAGCCGCTCGGTGCCGCCGGAGACGCCTTTGACGGGGCTGCCGTCCTCGGGGACGACGTAGACGCCGGTGCCGCCGTCGGCACCGCGCAGCTTGACCGCACCCAGTTCCTCCAGGTCCCTCGACAGCGTGGCCTGGGTGACGTCGATGCCCTCCGCGGCGAGCAGGGCCGCGAGTTCGGTCTGGCTGCGCACCGGGTTCGCCGACAGCAGCGCCACGATGCGCGACTGTCGTCCGGCCCGGGTCGGTGCGGTCATCGTGCGTTGTGCTCCAACAGCCAGACCAGCATGGCCTTCTGCGCGTGCAGACGGTTCTCGGCCTCGTCGAACACCGCGCTCTGCGGGCCGTCGATCACCTCGTCGGTGATCTCGTCCCCGCGGTGCGCCGGCAGGCAGTGCAGCACCACGGCGTCATCGTTGGCGCGGCCCAGCAGCGCGGTGTTGACCTGGAACGGGCGGAACGGCCGCACGCGGTCCAGGCCGTCGTTCTCCTGGCCCATCGAGGTCCAGGTGTCGGTGACGAGGACGTCGGCGCCGTCGGCGGCGGCCTGCGGGTCGGTGGTGACGGTGACGGTCGCGCCCGTCTCCGCCGCGCGCTTCTTGGCGGCCTCGACGAACTGCGGGTCGGGCTCGAAGCCCTTCGGCGCGGCGATGGTCACGTTGAGGCCGGCCGTGACGCCGCCGACCATCAGCGAGTGCGCCATGTTGTTGGCGCCGTCGCCGAGGTAGCTCATGTTGAGCCCGGCCAGCTTGCCCTTGCGCTCGGCGATGGTCTGCAGATCGGCCAGCACCTGGCAGGGGTGGAACTCGTCGGACAGGGCGTTGACGATCGGTACGGTCGCGCCCGACGCCATGGCCGTCAGGCGCTCCTGCGCGAACGTGCGCCAGACGATGCCGTCGACGTAGCGCGACAGCACGGCGCCGGTGTCCTCGAGGGTCTCCTCGCGGCCCAGCTGCGTGCTGCGACCGTCGACGACGACGGCGTGCCCGCCGAGCTGGGCGATGCCCATCTCGAACGAGAAGCGGGTGCGGGTGGAGTTCTTCTCGAAGATGACGGCGATGCCCCGCGGGCCCTCGAGCGGACGACGGCTGAACGGCGCCTTCTTGAGTTCGGCGGCCAGCGCGAGGACCTCGGCCTGCTCTTCAGGCGTCAGATCGTCGTCACGGAGAAAATGGCGGATCACTGGGACTCCCCTGCTGCGGTGTCGAGAACGGTGGGTAGGGCGGTCAGGAACGCGTCGATCTGCGCGTCGGTGATGACCAGCGGCGGCGCCAGCCGCACGACGTCGGCAGCCGCGGCGTTGACGAGGAAACCCGCGTCGCGCGCGGCGTTCTCGACAGCCTTGGCCTGCGGCGCGGTCAGGACGACGCCGAGCAATAGCCCGCGGCCACGCACGTGGTCGACCAGCGGGTGGTTCAGCTCCTCGATACCGTGTGCCAGCGTCTTGCCGGCGGCGTCGGCGCGGTGCACGAGGTCGTCATCGGCGAGGGTCTTGACGACCGCCAGGCCCGCAGCCGTGCACACCGGGTTACCACCGAAGGTGCTGCCGTGCATGCCCGGCTGCAGCAGTTCGGCCGCATCGCCGATGGCGATGCAGGCGCCGACGGGCAGACCGCCGCCGAGGCCCTTGGCCAGCGTGATGACGTCGGGCGTGATGCCGTCGTGCTGGTGCGCGTAGAACGCGCCCGTGCGGCCGATTCCCGTCTGCACCTCGTCGAGCACCAGCAGCGCACCATGTTTCGCGGTGAGCTCTCGTGCCTTGACCAGGTAGCCGGCCGGCGGGGTGACGACGCCGCCCTCGCCCATGATCGGTTCGAGGAACACCGCCGCGGTCTCGTCGGTCACGGCCGCTTCGAGCGCCTCGACGTCGCCGTACGGCACGTGGGTGACGTCACCGGGCAGCGGCAGGAACGGCTCCTGCTTACCGGGCTGGCCGGTCAGGGCCAGCGAGCCCATGGTGCGGCCGTGGAACGCCCCTTGGGCCGCAACGATTTTGGTGCGGCCGGTGAGCCGGCTGATCTTGAACGCGGCTTCGTTGGCTTCGGCGCCGGAGTTGCAGAAGAAGACTCGCGCCGGCGCGTCGAGCTGGGCCACCAAGGCTTCGGCCAGCGCGATACCCGGTTCGGTGGCGTACAGATTCGAGGTGTGGCCCAGCGTGTTCAGCTGCGTGGTGACGGCCTCGATCACCGCCGGATGACGATGTCCCAGCACGTTCACCGCGATGCCGGCCAGGAAGTCGACGTAGCTCTTGCCGTCCGCGTCGGTGACCACGGCGCCGTCGCCGCTGACCAGCGCGACGGGCGGCGTGCCGTAGTTGTTGGTCATCACCGCTTGCCAACGGGCTTGCATTGCTTCGGTTCCCTTCATGCGGGTGACACGACCTTGGTTCCGGTGCCCTCGTCGGTGAACAGCTCGACGAGGACACAGTGTTCGACCCGGCCGTCGATGACGTGCGCGCTCGGGACACCGTTCTCCACGGCCCGCAGGCATGCCTCGATCTTGGGCACCATGCCGGATTCGAGCTTCGGCAAGAGTTGTGCCAGTGCGGCGGTGTCGATTTCGGTGACCAGCGAGGTGCGGTCCGGCCAGTCGGTGTACAGGCCTTCGACGTCGGTGAGCATCAGCAGCTTCTCGGCGCCGAGCGCTTCGGCGACTGCGGCCGCGGCGGTGTCGGCGTTGATGTTGTGCACCACGCCGTCGGCGTCGGGAGCGATGGTGGACACCACCGGAATCCGGCCCGCGTCGATGAGATCCAGGATGGCCTCGGCGTTGACGTGTTCGACGTCGCCGACCAGACCGATGTCGGTGGGCACGCCGTCGACCGTCACGCTGCGCCGCACCGCGGTGAACAGCTGTGCGTCCTCACCGGTGATGCCGACCGCGTACGGGCCGTGGGCGTTGATCAGCCCGACGAGCTCGCGGCCGACCTGCCCGAACAGCACCATCCGGGCGACGTCGAGGACCTCGGGCGTGGTGACGCGGAAGCCGCCCTTGAAATCACCTTCGATACCAAGGCGTTTCAGCATCGCGCTGATCTGCGGACCACCGCCGTGCACGACCACCGGCTGGATGCCGCAGTTGCGCAGGAACGCCATGTCGGCGGCGAAGGCCGCCTTGAGGGTGTCGTCGGTCATGGCGTTGCCGCCGTACTTGACCACGACGATCTTGCCGTGCAGCTGCTTGAGCCACGGCAGCGCCTCGGCAAGCACCGCCGCCTTCACCGCGGTCGAGAGCCCGGCCGTGCTCATGAGCTGTACGCCGAGTTCTCTTCGACGTAGGCGTGCGAGAGGTCGGTGGTCCGGATGGTGGCCTCGTGCTCGCCGATCTGCAGGTCGACGACGACCTCGATGTCGGCGCCCGAGAGGTCGACGTCGCGGGCACCTGGCGCGCCGGCACCGTCGATGCACACCGCGGAACCGTTGAACGACACGCTGATCCGGTCCGCCACGAGTTCGATGGGCGCGATGCCGATGGCGGCCAGGACCCGGCCCCAGTTGGGATCGGACCCGAACAGCGCGGTCTTCACGAGGCTGTCGCGCGCCAGCGCTCGGGCACCCACGAGGGCGTCGTCCTCACTGGCCGCGCCCTTGACGGTGATCGCGATGCGCTTGGTGACGCCTTCGGCGTCGGCCTGCAGCTGCGCGCACAGGTCGTCACAGACGGCGAGGACCGCCTCGTCCAATTCGCTTTGGCTGGGCCGGATTTCGCTGGCGCCGGACGACAGCAGCAGCACCGTGTCGTTGGTGGAGCAGCTGCCGTCGATGTCGAGCCGGTCGAAGGTTCTGCCGGCCGCGTTCTTGAGGGCGAGGTTCAGCGCTTCAGCGTCGGCGACGGCGTCGGTGGTGATGACCACCAGCATGGTCGCCAGCGACGGCGCCATCATCCCGGCACCCTTGGCCATGGCACCGATGGTCCACTTGCCCGGGTGGTGCAGCGCAACCTGTTTCGGCACGGTGTCGGTGGTCATGATGGCCCGCGCGGCCTCGTCACCGCCCGACAGCCCACCGGCCATCTCATGCACGATCTCGGTGACACCGGCCAGCACCTTGTCCATCGGGAGCCGATCCCCGATCAGGCCCGTCGAACACACCGCGACCTCGATGGCCCCGGTCTCGGTGCCCCAGTCACTCAGCGCGGCGGCGACGGCCTCGGCGGTCTGGTGGGTGTCCTGAAAACCGCCCGGGCCGGTACAGGCGTTGGCGCCACCGGAGTTCAGGATGACCGTCCGCAACCGGCCGCTCTTGAGGACCTGTTCGCTCCACTGCACGGGAGCGGCCCGCACCTTGTTGCGGGTGAAGACCCCGGCGGCCGACAGGTCGGGTCCCTCGTTGAACACCAGCGCCAGGTCCGGTTTCCCGGAAGCCTTGATGCCGGCTGCGATTCCGGCTGCCCGGAAGCCTTCCGGCGCGGTGACGCCCTGGTTGCGATGCAGGGACGGGGTGTCGGTCACGGTGCTACTCCCACGGTGGATAGTCCTTCGGTTTCCGGCCAGCCGAGCGCGATGTTCATGGACTGTACTGCCGCGCCGCCGGTGCCCTTGGTCAGGTTGTCGATGGCGCACAGAGCGACAAGGGTCTTCGCGTCCTCGTCGACCGCGACGGCGATCTGCGCGGCGTTGCTGCCCACCACCGAACCGGTCTTGGGCAGCTGTCCTTCCGGCAGCAGGTGGATGAACGGCTCACTGGCATAAGCCTTTTCGTACGCCGCCCAGATCTCCTCGACGGACGCCGTGGTGCGCGCGGTGCACGTCGCGAGGATGCCGCGCGATGTCGGGATCAGCACCGGGGTGAACGAGACCGTCACGTCCTTGTCGGTGACGGCCCGCAGGCCCTGGGCGATCTCCGGCGTGTGCCGGTGCGCGCCGCCGACGTTGTAGGCCCGGGCCGAGCCGATGACCTCGGCGGCCGACAGGTCGACCTTGCCGGACTTGCCGGCGCCCGAGGTGCCGCTGACCGCCACCACGGTGACGTTGGGCTCGACGAGCCCGGCCGCGACGGCCGGCACGAGAGCCAGCAGCGCCGAGGTCGGGTAACAGCCCGGAACCGCAATGCGTTTCGTACCGACGAGCTTGTCCCGGCCGCCGGGCAGCTCCGGCAGCCCGTAGGGCCAGCTGCCGGCGTACTCGGAGCCGTAGAACTTCTCCCAGGCCGCGGCGTCGGTGAGCCGGAAGTCGGCGCCGCAGTCGACGATCAGGGTGTCCGGGCCGAGTTGCTGCGCGAGCGCGGCCGAATGTCCGTGCGGCAGACCCAGGAAGACGACGTCGTGCCCGGCGAGAACGTCGACCTCGGTGGGCTGGAGCACCTGGTTTGCGATCGGAAGGAGGTGCGGGTGGTGGTCACCGACCGTGGTGCCGGCATTGCCCGCGGCGGTCAGCGCACCGATGGTGAGGCGACCGTCGGCGTAGGCCGGATGGCCCAGCAGGAGCCGCAGAATCTCGCCGCCGGCATACCCACTGGCGCCGGCCACCGCCACAGAAGTCATACGAGCGATTCTGCATGTTTATGCATCAACTTGCAAACCAATTACTGCGCCTTCTGGAGTCACGCAACGTGTTGTCGCGGATGACGCCCGGTGAAAGCGACCAAGCGATCAAGAGCCTCGGCATCGGTGGTTACCGGTACCTGAGGGTCGAACCCCGCAGTACGCCGACTGTCCGGGGTGATGATGCGCTGTGCAAGCGAGAGCACGAAGTCGGCGTGTGCGGCGGCGACAGCCAGCGGGCGTGCCAGTGCCTGCGCGAAGTCCCAACCGTGCACCACCAACTCGACCGACAGCACTCCCAACGCCAGGTGCGCGGGCATGACCCTGCCGGCGAACATCGCGTCGCCTTCCGTGCCCCGAGCGCGCCAGGCGTCGATCACCGAATTCGTGGTCTGCGAGATGCGTGTCCCGATGCCTGCGTTCTGCGTGACGAAAACCTGCGCTCCGGCCGCCTCGCCCACCATTGTCACAGTTCCCGCCAGATGATCCGCCAGCGCGGCCACATCGAACCCCGGGCAGGGCGTCGGCAATCGCACACTCTCGCCGACGGCGGCGGCCAGCACCGGGAGAATCGCGGCCAATGCCAATTCGGCGCTCGACAATTCGTTCATGCCGGTGATTCTCTCCGTGCATCGCGAAACGCGGCATAAGTAATCTGACTGCCGGCCGCGGCCGACAACCCTTGCCAACCTGGCCAGATCACTTGGAAGACCGTCACGCCCGCCGCACGCCAAACGACGGTCACCGTGCGGATACCGCGATTCGGTCCGGGTTGATGTCCTGATGTGGTGACGGCATATCGGGCGTATCAGGTGACCGGACAGCGGCAATTCACCCTCGTGGAACGGGAACTTCGGGAGCCGGACCATGGGCAGGTCCGCATCCGCGTGTTGGCCTGCGGGGTGTGCCACAGCGACGTGCTCGCCGTGGAGGGGCAGCGAACCGACCCGCAGGAACCTGTGGTGCCGGGACATGAGGTGATCGGCATCATCGACGCTGTCGGCACCGGCGTCGATCCACGCTGGCAGGCCGGTGACCGCGTCGGAGTGGGGTTTCTCGGCGGGCAGTGCGGGCAGTGCGACTTCTGCCGCCGCGGAGACTTCGTCAACTGCAGTGATCAACCACAGCCGGGTACCACCACAGACGGCGGCTATGCCGAGATCATGTACGCCCGGTCCACCGGATTGGTCCGTGTCCCAGACGGTTTCGACGCGCTCACCGCAGCCCCGCTGCTCTGCGCGGGTGTCACGGTGTTCAACGCGATACGCGCCGCTGGGCCACCGCTGAACAGCTTGGTGGCGATCCAAGGCATCGGCGGGCTCGGCCATCTCGGCATCCAGTACGCAAAGAAGATGGGATTCCAGGTCGTCGCCGTCGCACGCGGCACCGGGAAGGAGGAGCTGGCAAAGACATTGGGCGCCGACCATTTCATCGACAGCTCAACCGAACATGTCGCATCGGCGCTCAACGCACTCGGCGGTGCCGCCGCCGTCATCGCGACGGCGTCGAGCGGACCGTCGATGGCCGGGTTGGTCGCCGGACTGCGGCCCCGCGGACGTTTGGTCGTTGTCGGGGCATCCCCCGAGCCGCTGCCTGTTCACACATCCGACCTGATCTTCGGGGGCCGCAGCATCCTCGGCAGTCTGACCGGTTCTGCGATCGACAACGAAGACAACCTGGCGTTCAGCCTCACGCACCAGATCGCGCCGCTCGTGGAGCCCATGCCTTTCACCGAAGCACCCCGTGCGTATGACCGGATGATGTCCGGCCGCGCCCGGTTCCGCGTGGTGCTCGACGTCGCCACCCCCGCCTGATCCGTTTCTGTCGCAAAAGGAGTCACATTCATGGTCGCCACATACCGCAGCGTCGAGGTCACCGAACCCGGTGGTGCAATCACACTCACGGACCGGCCGGTGCACGAACCCGGCGACGGCGAGGTGTTGGTCCGCGTCGAAGCCTGCGGCGTGTGCCATTCGGACTCTCAGATCGCCGCGGGCCACCTGCCCGGCACGGTTTTTCCGGTGACGCCCGGTCATGAGGTCGCCGGTCACATCGTGGCGGTCGGGCCCGGAGTGCTCGACTGGCAGATCGGCGACCGCGTCGCGGTCGGCTGGTTCGGGTATTACTGCGGGAGCTGTTCCCGCTGTCGCCGCGGTGATTTTGTGCACTGCACGCGCTCGAAGGTGACCGGGGCCGGGTTTCCGGGCGGCTATGCCGAGATGCTGCTCGTGCACCAGTCCGGACTGGCACGGATCCCCGACGCCCTCACCGCCGTCGAAGCCGCACCACTCGCGTGCGCCGGAGTGACGATGTTCAATTCGCTGCGCCACAGTGGTGCACGCCCAGGCGACGTGGTCGCCGTCTTGGGCATCGGCGGACTGGGTCACCTGGGCGTGCAGTTCGCCGCACGCATGGGATTCCGGACCGTGGCCATCGCACGCGGCGCCGGAAAGGCCGATATGGCTTATCAATTGGGCGCTCACCATTACATCGATTCGACCGCCGCCGACGTGGCCGCCGAACTGCGCAAGCTCGGTGGCGCGCGGGTGGTGGCGGCGACGGCCACCAATCGGACCGCGATCAGCGTTGCGGGCGACGGCCTCGCGCCACACGGTGAGGTACTCACGCTTGCCGTGCTCGCCGAACCACTCGACATCACTCCGCTACAACTGATCAACGCCTCAGGCACCATTCATGGGCATCCTGCCGGTACCGCAGCGGATACCGAAGACACCCTGGAATTCGCTGCCCTGCATGGCATTCGGCCGTGGGTTGAACCGATGCCGCTGCGGGATGCGGCCGCCGGTTACGACCGGATGATGCGCAATGAAGCGCGCTTTCGGGTGGTCCTGACGATGACCGACGCCGGGTAGTCGGTAGCGGCGGTGCCTCGCGTGGTTGCGCGGGCACCGCCCGCACCGGGCAATGCGCTCAGGCCAATAGTCCCAGTAGCTGGTTGAAGCACTCCGACATCGAAGGGTGCGTGTAGATCTCGTCGCGCAGTGCACGCGCGGTGATACCGTGCCGCATCGCCAGTGCGACGATGTTGATCACTTCGTGGGCGTCATGACACCACAGTGTGGCGCCGAGAATCTTGCCGGTGGTGGCATCGACGACGACCTTCATCATTCCTTCGGTCTGTTCGACGATACGTGCACGGGCCACGGTTGCGAGATTTGCGACCGGACTTGCGGCGACGAGGACGTCGTGACCCGCATTGCGCGCCTGCGACTCGGTCAATCCCACCCGGGCCAGCGGCGGGGTGAGGAAGAGACACGTAGGTACTGCCGTTCGCTGCGACGCCCGCCGAGGTTCATCGACCCCGGATAGCTGGTCGGCGACGATGCGGTAGTCATCGAGTGAGATATAGGTGAATTGGGGTCCCCCGGTGACGTCACCGACCGCAAAGATGTGTGGCACGCTGGTGCGACGGTAGTCGTCGACGACGACTGCACCCCTGTCGGTCGTCTTGACTCCCGCCCGGTCGAGGCGCAATGCAGCCGTGTTCGGGATGCGCCCGAGCGCGACGAGAACAGAGTCTGCGTCGACACTGACCGGTCGTCCATCGCTCAGGTACCGAACACGAGCCATCGGCGCGGCGCCGGGACGGAGGATCGTCTGCACGTCGACGACATCGGCGCCGGTTTGGATATCTACGCCGCGCGCGGCCAGCAGTGAACGCGCCATGTCCGCGATCTCAGGCTCCTCGCTTGCGAGCACTGCCGGATTCCTCTCGAGGACCGTGACCGAGCAGCCGAACGCGGCATACATCGACGCGAATTCGAGGCCGATGAATCCACCACCGAGAACGACGAGGCGTTCCGGGCGAGCCGCCTGATGCAACAGCTCGACGTTGGTGACGGCCACCGGACAAGCAGCCAGGCCGGGTATGTCCGCGGTGCCGGCGCGCGCCCCGGTTCCGATGACGATCTGACGAGCGCTCACCGTCACGGCACCTGCATCACAACTGACCTGCACCGTGTTGGCATCTACGAACATGGCGGTGCCGATCAGCACCGTGACCGACGGAATACTTTCCAGTGCAGCGAGGTTGGCCGCACGAAGCCCCGCGGTCAACCGCTCCGTTGCGGCAACCGCTGCGGCATAAGCCAGTTCACCCGGGAGGTTTGTCGCGGCGTTCTTCTCGCCCTGATGGACCATCGACTTCGTCGGCACGCAACCGGTGTTGATGCAGGTGCCGCCGAACATCTGCGCCGCCTGCTCGACCAGGACCACCCGTTGGCCTGTCCGGCCAACGTCACCGGCCAGCGTCTTGCCACCCTTACCGAAACCGATGACGAGCAGATCGGCTTCGATCGCCGTGCTCTCCACGACGTCGGTTCCAGCTTCGTTCGCCATCACAGGGTCAACACCACCTTGCCGGTCCTGACACGGTAGGACTGCGCCTGCCCGGCCTGTTCCAGCGGGAAGGTGGCCGCGATCGTCGGGACCAGCGCCCCGCGGCCGGCAAGCTCTGCCAGCGCAGTCATGCCCAGCCGGTCGGCCTCGACGAACAGTCCGGCCGGCCGGATACCTCGCGCGACAGCGTCGGCGACGACCTCCGGCAGAGACTGCGGCAGCGACGAGACCAGCGTGCCGCCGGGTTTGAGCACCTGCAGCGCCTTGCGCTGATAGTCGTTACCAATGAGGTCGAACACCACATCCACATCGCTGAGCACCGTCGCGAAATCGGTTGTGGTGTAGTCGATCACCTCATCGGCGCCGAGGCCGGTCACTATCTCGACGTTATCGGGTGACGCCAGTCCGATGACATACGCGCCGAATGCCTTGGCGATCTGCACCGCCAGATGTCCCACCCCGCCGGCCGGGGCGGTGATCAGCACCCGGGTGCCCTCTCCGATGCCGGCGGTGTCCACCAGTGCCTGGTAGGCCGTCAACCCGGCCAGCGGCAACGCGGCGGCCTGAACATGGTCGAGGTTCGCCGGTTTCGGCACGAACACCCGAGTCGGAGCGACGACATAGTCGGCATAGGCGCCGTGCCCCAGAGGGAATGGCAACAGGCCGAACACCTCGTCACCGGGCCGGTAGAGGGTGACGCCGAAACCCACGGCTTCGACAGTGCCGGACACATCCCAGCCCAGGACGAACGGTGTCGCCCCGACGAGTACCCCGCTCTGACGGTTCACCCCGTCAACCGGGTTCACACCGGCGGCGTGCACCCGGACCAGAATCTGCCCAATTCCTGGTGTAGGACGGTCGATCTCGACCACGTGTAGCACCTCGGGCCCGCCGAGTTCGTCCTGGCTGACAGCTCTCATGGCGCTCATCCCAGGAACCGGTTGACGTCGTGCGCGAAATCCGCGATGTGCTGGAACAGGAATCCGTGGCCAGCGTCGCTGTAGAGCACCACCTTGGCATCCGGCAGTTGCTGCGACATCGCGTAGGTCGCATAGGAATTGATCATCACGTCATGGGCACCGTTGACGACCAGCACCGGCAGCTTCAGTTCGGCCAGCCGCAGGTAGTAACCACCGAACGCGGCGATGGCACTCAACTGGGCCCGATAGGTGTCCCCTTGCACCGCGGCCTGGGACTGCAGCAACCGAGTGTCCAAGCGCCGCAATGAAGCCAGTCCGGCGGCACGACCCTGATCGGTTTCGGGGAAGAACAGGTACAGGTAGTCCTCATCGTCGTTGACGGGGTGGCCGAGAATCTCCCCCACCCGGGGCCCGGGGGCCGGCTGGTCCGGCACTCCTGCCGGCGTGCTGCCCGCGACCACCAGCCGACGCACCAATTCCGGTGCACGCAACGCAATGCCCTGGGCGACAATGCCACCCAACGACCATCCCAGCACGTCGACCTCGGTCAGCCCGAGCGCCCGGATGAACGCGATACCGCCGTCTGCAAGCCCGTCGATGGTGGTCGGCGCGGCACCGCTGGAGAGGCTGGTCCCCCGATTGTCGAAGACGATGACCTCACGTTCGGCGGCCAGCGCATCGAGCAGTTGTGGATCCCAATGGTCGACAGTTCCGCGCAGGCGCATGCACAGCACCAGCGGGACTCCGCCGGTCCTCCCGAATCGGCGGTAGTGGAAACGTTCGCCGTCAGGGCCCCCGACGAAGCGATCCTCTGCTTGATCGGACAAATATGTCATGGGCATTCCCTTCAGTTGACGGTGATATCGGTCAGTTCGATGGACACCACGAGTTGCTCCGGTAGCGGGTGGTTGTCGGCGTCGCGGACGTAGATCATCCGGGTGCGTGGGATGACCAGACCGCCGATCTCATCGAAATCCGAAACGTAGTGAGCGCCCGGGGCTCCCCCGGCAATGTCGACCTGGTAGTCGCGACGTCGAATCAGTCCGTCGGAATCGATGTACAGGATCTGGTGGGGACTGTGGGTGGCGATCGCGTCGGGGTAGTCGACGTGCAGGGTGCGCCATTGCTGGCCGTCCTCGGTCCAGGATTCGCCCTCTGCGGTACGCACACCGGGAAAGGTGAGATTGAACGGCTCGGCCGTGTAGGTCCACATGGCGTACCCGGTGAAGTACGCCAATTGCAATGTGCTCCAAGGTGTTTCGAGAGTATGCCCGGCGAACGATGCTCTGGGATCGTCGAGCATCTCGACGATGTCCCCGGCTGTTGTCTCGATACCGACCCGTTGCGGCGTGTAGGCGGTCTTCAAATCGGGCGCAGTGAAAGGCGACAGCGAGGTGCGTTGGTCTTTGATCCAGACCGTGATCTCACCGTCGTCGACGATGCCGGGTACGGCCTTGATGTCCCAGATGGCGCCCCCGAACCGTTTGCGCGCGGTGACCGAGGTCAACTCCCGCCAACGGTCGACGCCGCCGTAGGCATTCAGCACAGAGGTGAGCAGGTCGGTCATGAATTCTCCTTAGCGGCCGAGGAATTGGCGGACGTGCTGGCCGAACTCGACCGGATACTGGTCGAGGAATCCGTGGTCTGCATCGGGATAGATGCGCAGTTGGGCGCCGCGGATCCTCTCGGCCAACAAGTAACTGTTCTTGGTCGACATCATGGTGTCGTTGTCGCCGTTGGCGACAAGCGTCGGTTGGGTGATGGCCGAAAGCCGTTCCAGCTTCGACGATTCCGGTATGCCCCAAGTCATCAGCGCCTGGTACTGCGCGTCACGACAGGCCAGAGTGGTTTCGGCGTCACGGTCGGTGTCTCGAGCGTGGGTGCGCGCCAGGTACTCCCAACCGCGCTGGACGCTCTTCTCGGAGCCGGAAAAGAAGAGCGCGATGAATCCTTCGGCGGTGATCTCGTCGGCACAGGCGTAGGCGTAGACGTCCTCGGACCACCTGTGCAGATCGGGAGCACCCTGCGGCGCCGTGCCGGCGAGCACCAGCCGGCGCGGCAATCGCGGACGCACCAGCGCGATCTCCTGGGCGATGTGACCGCCGAGTGAAAAACCGAGCAGATCAACGGATTTCAGGCCGAGCGCGTCGATGAACCGGAGGGCGTCGCGCGCCATGTCCGCGATGTTGTCGGGTGTGGCGCCAGTGGAGCCTCCGACGCCGCGCAGGTCGACGGTGATCACCTCACGGTCGGCCGCGAGCACGTCCAGGAATGCTGGGTCCCAGTAATCGAGATTGCCGCGAAAATGCTGAAGCAGCACCAGTGGCGGCACCGTGGCCGAAGGACCACCGAAGCGCCGGTAGGCGAACCGTTCACCGTCGACCTCGATGTCCAGGTTGGCGGCGTGCGCAGCGCCCACCGCGGTGGAGGCTTCCGTCATGTGGTGTCTCCCTGCTGTCGTCGTTGTCACCAGCCTGCGTTCTCGGCCCGGCTCCCGGTATCCGTGAATTGACTACGGGGGTATGCGGACGAGGGCCCGCGTGTCGCGATGGTCGTTTGACTGATGGCCGCGTCTGACAGCTGAGGCCAGACTGGCACCCATGCCATTCATCGAGGGCTCCGACGGGGCGCAGCTGTACTACAAGGACTGGGGATCCGGGCCGGCGGTGGTCTTCAGTCATGGCTGGCCGCTCAGCGCCGACGCGTGGGATGTGGAACTGAAACTCCTCGCCGACAACGGTTTCCGTGCCATCGCCCACGACCGTCGGGGGCACGGCCGGTCCGAGCAGACGTGGTCTGGCAACGATATGGACACCTACGCCGCAGACCTGGCGGCGCTGATCAACGGACTCCGATTGTCCGACGTCGTCGTTGTGGGGCATTCCACCGGAGGTGGCGAGGTGGTGCGGTACGCGGCACGCCACGGCGCCGGTCGGGTGCGCAAGGTGATCACGGTCGGCGCGGTGCCACCGGTGATGGTGGCATCAGCAGAAAACCCCGAGGGCACACCGCTGTCGGTGTTCGACGACATCCGGGCCCGCGTACTGGACAACCGATCCGGGTACTGGCGGGAACTCGCGGTGGCGTTCTACGGTTTGAACCGAGACGGTGCCACCGTCTCCCAGGGACTGATCGACCATTTCTGGCTCCAGGGCATGCAGGCGGGACTCGCATCGGCGTACGACTGCGTCAAGGCGTTCTCGGAAACCGACCTGACCGCGGATCTGCGGGCCCTCGAAGCGCCGATCCTGATCGCCCACGGCGACGACGATCAGATCGTCCCGATCCACGATGCGGCGTCGAAATCGATCGAGCTGGTGCGGTACGGCACCCTACGGGTGTATCCGGGCGCCCCCCACGGTATTCACGGCGACTACCAGCAACAGCTGAATCGCGATCTGCTGGACTTCATTCGGAGTTGAGCGAGTCGATGAGTGCCACGTCACGGGTAGGTACAGCGATGCCGTCGTGCCGACGGAAGACCACCAGTGCATGCTCGCCGGTGGATTTCTCGATGAACCGGTAGCCGCTGCGCTTGGTGGTGACCCGGTGTTTGCGACCCCACTGCCCCATCGCGGCGAGCACTGTCACCAGATCATGTCCGGCGTCGGTGAGCACGTAGCGACTGCGCGTGCGCTCGCCGGGCTCCCGATAATCCTCGACCTCCAGGATGCCGGCGGCCACCAACTCGGCCAGCCGCGCGCTGAGTACATCGGAGGCCACCCCGAGCTGCTCGCGGAATTCGGAGAACCGGGACCGCCCCAGCAATGCCTCGCGGGCGATCAGGATGGCCCACCGCTGCCCCAGCACCGCCATCGTGCGGGCTATCGGGCAGGCGTCGTCGGACCACGGGTCGGTGCGCATCCTCACACCATACCTAGGTTGGCAATGCCAATTCAGGCTGCTAGCTTGGCAACGGTGATAATCGGTCGGTCAACCGAGTTGTCAAGCGTCACCGACACGCTCGCCGCGATCTCCACAAGTGGCGCAGCGCTTGTCGTCGACGGTGAGGCCGGTATCGGCAAGTCCACGTTGCTATCGGCGATCGCCGACTGGGCGGTGGCCAACGGCTACAGCAGGCTGGGCTGTTCGGGCCTGCAGAGCCAGAGCGAAGTGGGTTTCGCCGGCATCCACGAACTCATCCACCCGGTGCTCGACCACACCCCGGCATTACCACCCCGCCAGCGCACGGCCCTGCTGACCGCTTTTGGCCTGGCCGAAGGCCCGACGCCAGATCGGCTGATGGTCAGCCTGGCGGTACTCGGACTCCTCGAAGAATCGGCGAGCCGACGCCGAATCGTCCTGATCATCGATGACGTCCAGTGGCTGGACCAGTCTTCGCTGGAGGTTCTGGCGTTCGTGGCGCGCCGGCTCAGTAATGCACCGCTGATGATGTTGTGCGCCGAACGTACGGGGCTCGATGGCGCCACCGCATATCTGGACGGTCTGCCTCGATTGTCATTGGGTCCCTTGGCTCCCGAACATGCCCGTCAACTGTTGAGCACCACCGCCCAGGACGCAGACGCCCTGCTCCAGCAACGGGTACTCGAGCAGGCAGGCGGCAACCCGCTGGCAGTCATCGAACTGTCCGGCGCCCTGAGCGAGCGCGGCAGCAGCGCCACCTTCTCCGGTGAGCCGCTGCCCACGACCCGCCGGGTCGAACGAGCTTTCCTGTCCCAGCTCGACGACCTGACCGACAACGGCCGCCTGCTGCTGCTATTGATCTCGGCCAGTGATGGCCAGCTACGTGACATCGACGTCGCAGCTGATCTTCTCGGCCTGGTACTCACCGATGAATTGGCCCCGCTGGAGCGGGCGGGCCTGATCAGGGCGGGCGGCGACCGGATCCACGTCCGCCATCCGTTGATCCGATCGACGGTCTATGGCGCAGCTCCGCTGTCCACGAGGACAGTCGTCCACCGGGCACTCGCCGACGCGACGGTGGACCTGGTCCGCGCGGCATGGCACCGCGCGGAAGCCACATTCGGCACCGATGAGCAAGTTGCCACAGCTTTGGAAGGCGCCGCGCGGCACGCCCATGCGCGCGGCGCCGGCGCCGAATCCGCCGCGGCCCTGCGCCGGGCGGCCGTGCTGTCCCCAGAACCGTCTTCTCGGGTGCGCCGGTTGACCGAAGCGGCCGAGATCGCCCGCAGCTCCGGACTGACCGCCGAGTCCATCAGCATTCTCGGCGAAGCCGAGAATCTCGGTGCCAAGCATTGCAGCGCAGAGCAATTGGCCATCACCCGATTCGTCCTCAATGCGACCGCTGCGCTATCGGGCCAGTCGGCGACCGAACTCGTGGCGCTCGCCGGCAAGTTCACGGACGGCGACGCCGCACAGCGTCGGTTGCTGTGGGCTGCAGCCATCGAGTGCCGCATGCACGGCCTCGCCGAGGAGCCCCGTCGCGACATCGTCGCGGCCATCAGCCGCCTCGATCGCGGCGCGGACGATCCGGCGGTATGCATGGCAATGGCGTTGCTGGACGACACCGGCGCGGGTCAGGCCCTACGCACCCGTCTGCCCCGGTTCGTAAACGAGGTTGCCGACGACCCCTTGCTGTTGATGGCGCTCGGGTTCGCCGCCGAGGCGGTCGCCGACCGCACGCATGCCATGCAGTGCTGGAAGCTGGTCCAGAGCAGGTCCAGGACCTCAGGGTCAGCCGCCGACGAATGCGAGAGTCAGCGCGGCGCGTCGCACCTGCTGTTGCAAGAGGGCCGAATCCAGGCCGCGGCCATCGCGGCCGAGAATGCGCTGCGGCTGGCCCGGGACATCAAGCTACCGATGACCGCGGCCTCGGCGGCGGCCACCCTGGCCCGGGTGCAGGTATGGCAGGGCCGGTTCGACCAGGCCCACGAGACCATAGCCACCGCGCGTCGACTGCTGGCTCCCGATCCCGCGATCCTGTGGCATGACGACGCGCACTGGGCAGCGGGCCTGTTGTCACTGTTTACCGCCGATCCGGCCGAGGCATTGGGACACCTGCTGAAAATGACCGGCCACAGGACATCCCAGCGGTGGGCCGTCGCCGATCTCGCCGAGGCCGCGGCCGGCAGCGACCGAGCCGAACTGGTGCGACCGCTGCTCGCGGAGATCGAGGATCAGGCGCGACAGCTGGGGACCGGCCTGGAGTTGATGCTCGCGCATCGGGCACACGCGCTGTTGGCCCAGACCGATGATGCGGCACAGGACCATTTTCTGGCAGCTCTGGCCGCCGGAGATGACGCGGACGCCGAACTCGAAACGGCCCGAACGCATCTGGCATATGGGCAATGGCTGCGCAGACAGCGCCGGATCACCGAGGCGCGCACCCATCTGTCGTCGGCGCTGGCCGTATTCGACGCCGCCGGCGCGGCACCGTTCGTCGATCGGGCCGCCGCCGAGCTGCGTGCGGCAGGCGTGGCCACCCCTGCCGGGACTCCGCGTCAGGGCCCGGCTTCCGACCTGACCTCCCAAGAACTTCAGATCGCTCAGTTGGCCGCCGCAGGGCTGACCAACAGGGAGATCGCCGACCGCATCTACGTTTCACACCGAACCGTTGCGGCCCACCTTTACAAGATGTTCCCCAAGCTCGGCATCACCAACCGCAATCAACTGCACACCGTGTTGGGCCAACAACAATGATCTGACCGATGCCTACGATGCGCACGCAGCTCCGGCGAGCGGCCCCAAAATGCACGCCGCAGGCGGCGTGTCTGCGTACAAACACGCCCGCTCGCGGGAAGTTGAACTAGCGGCGGTGCTCGGCGCCGAGGCGCTCGGTGGCCAGGGCCACGGCGGCGTCGCGGGCCGCGCTGGCCTCGTCCTCGGTGAGCGTCCGGTCGGGCGCCCGGAACCGCAGGGCCAGGGTCAGGGACTTGCGACCCTCCCCGATCTGCGGGCCGGTGTAGACGTCGAACAGCCGTGCGTCCTCCAGTAGGTCGCCCGCACCCTCGCGCACGACGTCGACCACGGCCTGGGCCGCGACGTCGTCGGCGACGATCAGGCTGACGTCCTGGAAGACCGCCGGGTACGGCGACACCGACGGCACGATGGCGCGCTCGACGACCGGGATGGCGTCCAGGTTCAGCTCGACGGCGCACGTGCCCTTCGGCAGGCCGGTGCGCTCGATGACGGCCGGGTGCAACTGGCCGGCGTAGCCCACAACAGTGTCACCGACGAGTACCTCGGCGCAGCGGCCCGGGTGCCACGGCAGTTCCTGTGCCGCGCGCAGCGTCACCTCGACGCCGCAGGCCCGAGCGATGATCTGCACGGTCTCCAGGGCGTCGGTGGCCTCGACCGCACGACCCGGGCCCCACGGGCCGGCCGGCTCACGCAGGCCCGTCAGGACGGCGGCGACGTGCAGCGGCTGGTACGGCAGCGCCTCGTCGATCTCGGCCAGTTCGGCGTCGGTCGGGCGCCGGTCCACCGGGATGGGCGCGAGCGCCTTGGTGTGCGGCGTGGCCTGCACGACCTGCTCGATGCCGAACAGGGCGACGTCGGCCGCACCGCGAGACACGTTGCGTACCAACGCCTCCAGCAGGCCCGGCAGCAGCGTGGTGGCCAGTGTGGGCCGGTCGGCCTCGAGCGGGTTGAGCACCGAGATCGTGGCGCGGCGCGGGTCGTCGGCCGGCAGGTCCCAGGCGTCCAGCACGCCGGCGGGCAGGAACGGTGTCGGCAACACCTCGACGAAACCGCCCAGCGCCAACGACTTACCGATGGCACGCCGGCGCTGCTGCGCCGCCGTCAGACCGCGGCCGGCGGGCGCCTGCGGCAGCACCGACGGGATGGCGTCGAGCCCTTCGAGCCGCAGCACCTCCTCGACCAGATCGGCGGGCTGCTTCATGTCGGGCCGCCAGCTCGGCGGCACGACTGTGGCGGTTGCGCCGGACACCGTGACGTGCGCGCCGATCTGCATGAGGCGGCGGGCCGTGGTGCCGTCCGGGTAGCTGACGCCGGCGACGCGGTCGGGCAGGTCGACGGAGATGGTCACCGGCGGCTGCGACCAGTCCGGCGCGGTGTGCTCGGCACGCCAGTCGGTGAGCGTGGGTTCGACGGTGCCACCGGCGATTTCGGCCAGCAGCGCGGCACAACGGTCCAGCGCGGCGCGGGAGATCGCCGGGTCGACGCTGCGCTCGTACCGGCGGCTGGCCTCGCTCACGAGGTGCAGGCGGCGCTGGGTGCGCGACACCGCGGCCGGATCCCAGACCGCCGCTTCCAGCAGCACGTCGGTGGTGGTGTCGCGAACCTCGGTGGTACCGGCGCCCATGACGCCGCCGATGGCCGCGGTGGCCACGTCGTCGACGATCAGCACGTCGCCCGGATCCAGTTTGCGCTCGACATCATCGAGGGTGACGACGGTCTCCCCCGGCTTCGCGAAGCGCACGTCGAAGCCACCGGTGATCAGCTTGCGATCGTGGGCGTGCATCGGGTGGCCGAGCTCGAGCATCACGTAGTTGGTGACGTCGACGGCCGGTGAGATGGCGCGGATGCCGGACAGCAGCAGGCGGCGCTGCAGCCACCACGGCGACACCGCGGCCGGGTCGATGCCGACGACCGGACGCAGCCCGAAACGCTGCACGCCGGTGCCCGGCTGGACCGTCAGCGGCCAGGCCTCGCCCTCGGCGGGCAGGGGCGGCACGTCGGCGGGGTCGACGAAATCCAGGTCGAAGGCGCATGCGATCTCGCGTGCCATGCCGCGGATGGAGAGGCAGTAGCCGCGGTCCGGGGTGATGGCGAGGTCGAACACCACGTCGTCCAGCCCCAGCACCTCGGCGCCCGACGCACCGGGCTCGGCGGTACCCGGGGGCAGCACGATGATGCCGGAATGGTCGGAGCCGAAGTTCAATTCGGCCGCCGAGCAGATCATGCCGTCGGACACCCGGCCGTAGGTCTTGCGCGTGGCGATCTTGAAGTCACCGGGCAGCACGGTACCCGGGAGCGCCGCGACCACGAGGTCGCCGACGGCGAAGTTCCGTGCGCCGCAGACGATGTCGCGGGGTTCGGCTTCACCCACGTCGACCTTGCAGGCGCGGATGGGCTTCTTGAACTCGGTCAGTTCCTCGATCTCGACGACGCGGCCGACCGTCAGCGGACCGGTGACCGGCCCGGCGGCGATGACGTCCTCGACCTCGTGGCCGATCCGGATGAAGGCCTGTTCCAGTTCCTCCGGCGACACGTCCCAGCCGGGAGCCCCGGCCTGGACGGCTTCGCGCAGCCAGCTGTAGGGAATACGCATCAGGCACCCACCCCGAACGGCAGGGAGAAGCGCACGTCGCCCTCCACCATGTCGCGCATGTCGGGAATTCCGTTGCGGAACTGCAGGGTTCGCTCCAATCCCATGCCGAAGGCAAATCCGGAGTATTCGTCGGGGTCGATGCCGCAGGCCCGCAGCACGTTCGGGTTGACCATGCCGCAGCCGCCCCACTCCACCCAACCGGGGCCGCCCTTCTTGTCCGGGAACCAGACGTCGACCTCGGCCGACGGCTCGGTGAACGGGAAGAAGTGCGGACGGAACCGGGTGCGGCCCTCGGGGCCGAACTGGGCGCGCGCGAGGGCATCCAGGGTCCCGCGCAGGTTGGCCATGGTCAGGCCCTTGTCGACGGCCAGCCCCTCGACCTGGTGGAACACCGGGGTGTGGGTGGCGTCGAGTTCGTCGGTGCGGAAGGTGCGGCCGATCGACACGATGTAGACGGGCAGTTCGCGTTCCAGCAGGGCCCGGATCTGCACCGGCGACGTGTGGGTGCGCAGCACCTGTCGCGAGCCGTCGGGCGCGATGTGGAAGGTGTCCTGCTCGCTGCGCGCGGGGTGGTCCGGCGGGAAGTTCAGCGCGTCGAAGTTGAACTGTTCGGTCTCGACCTCGGGACCTTCGGCCAGTTCCCAGCCCATCGCCACGAAGGTGTCGGCGACGTTCTCGGCCAGGATCGTGATGGGGTGCCGGGCACCGATGGGCTGCCGCGTCGTCGGCAGCGTCACGTCGATGCGTTCGGCAACCAGGGCGGCGGCATCGCGCTCGGCGCGCAGCACCACGATGCGGTCGTCGAACGCCTGCTGCGCGGCGCTGCGGGCGACGTTGACGCGCTTGCCGGCGTCGGCCCGCTCCTCCTTCGGCAAGGTGCCCAGTGCCTGACGGGCCAGCGCGATGGGCGCCTTGTCCCCGAGGTGCTCGGTCTTGGCGCGAGCCAGAGCGTCCAGGTCAGCGGCCTGGTCGAAGGCGAGACGAGCGGCCTCGACCACCGCGGTCAATGCTGCTTCTGATAGTTCTTCACCCTGCTCAGCCACCCGGAGATCATAGCGACGAGCGTCGCGCCCACCGCACTCGCCGGGACCGGCAGACCTCAGGCTTCGGCGAGCTCCCCGTCATCGGGTTCGGTTGCGGCGTCCTTGCGCGGCCTGATCCAGTACATCGCGAGGTCCTCGGGCACGCCGGATGTCTTCGGGCCGAACAGCTGCTTGCGCACCTTCTTGGGCGTCACGCCGAGGGCGTCCAGGTACTGCTGGTCGATCCGGTCGAGCGTGGACTGCGAGATGATCAGCCCGCCCTTGGTGGCCCGCTCCATGACGCGTGCCGCGATGTTGACGTCGACGCCGAGCAGGTCCGACCCGATGCGCTGCGGCCGCCCGGTGTGGATGCCGGCTCGCATCTTGGGGTGATAGCCGTCGATCTCGACTTCTTTCAGGGCATCGAGCGCGCGGATGACGGACCGCAGGGCGGTCACCGGATTGCTGAACACGGCCATGGACCCGTCGCCCATGCGTTTGACGATGTGGCCGCCGGATTCCAGCAGCGGCGGTTCGAACACCTGGGCCACGCGACGCAGCAGTCGCAGCGTGGTCTCGTCGCCGACGCTCAGCGACCACTTGGAGAAGCCGACGAGATCGGTGAAGACGATGGTCACCTCGGGGTTCGCGGGCCGGCCCGACACACGTTCGGTCAGGGCCTGCCACACCTGCAGCCCGGCGAGACTCACCTCGTGGGACGCCCCGCCGCGTGGCAACAGCCGATCGGCGGCCCGGGCCGCGGCGCTGGGGCCACCGACACCGGCCACCGACAGCGGATCACCGAAATCGGGGTCGCCGGGCAGGGCACGACGTGCCCGCCTGATGAATCCGATTACAGCCGGACTGTGATTGGTGTTCTGCAACCACCCCAACGGTCCACTTGATCCTGGCCCCGCGTGTGACGCCGGGCCGATCTCTCCCACACCGTCGGATCGTTCTTCGAACGATTCGACTTCCACGACGCCACCCTAGGTGGCGGCCCGCGGCACCGGCAACGACCGTGGCCGCGCGTCGGAAAACTGGCTGGTCACTGAGTTATGGCGACCCGATGGACGCTCTGTAACGGTCCCGGCAACACCATCGTCAAATCGTGGACAACATACGTTGTCACGATTATCGTGGCGACACAGAACCCTCGGTATCAACGTTGAGCGAGGACACCATGACCCCACGGACGACACCCGCCGCCGAACCCCTCGGGCCGGATTCGCTGACCTGGAAGTACTTCGGCGACTTGCGCACCGGCATCCTCGGCGTGTGGATCGGCGCGATCCAGAATATGTATCCCGAACTGGGGGCCGGCGTGGAGGATCATTCGATCCTGCTGCGGGAGCCGTTGCAGCGGGTCGCGCGCTCGGTGTACCCGATCATGGGCGTGGTCTACGACGGTGACCGCGCCGCCGACACGGGCGCCCAGATCCGCGGCTATCACGAGACCATCAAGGGCGTCGACCACGACGGCCGCCGCTACCACGCGCTCAATCCCGAGACGTTCTACTGGGCGCACGCGACGTTCTTCATGCTGATCCTCAAGACCGCCGAGTACTTCTGCGGCGGGTTGACCGAGGCCGAGAAACGCCAGCTGTTCGACGAGCACGTGCAGTGGTACCGCATGTACGGCATGAGCATGCGGCCGGTCCCGGAGACCTGGGAGGACTTCCAAACCTATTGGGAACACAAGTGTTCCGAAGAGCTGGAGATCAACCGGGCCACGCTCGACATCTTCACCATCCGAATCCCCAAGCCGTGGTTCGTGCTGATGCCCACCCCGGTGTGGGACCAGATGTTCAGGCCTCTCGTGGCCGGGCAGCGCTGGGTTGCGGCCGGTGTGTTCGACCCCGCCGTCCGGGAACGGGCCGGCATGCGCTGGACACCCGGTGACGAAGTGGTGCTGCGCCTGCTGGGCAAGGCTGTCGAACTGGCCTTCCTCGCCGTCCCCGATGAAATCCGTTTGCACCCAAGAGCATTGGCGGCGTACCGCCGGGCCGCCGGGCGCGTGCCGGCCGACGCGCCACTGGTCGAGGCGCCGGGATTCATGGCCCCGCCGAAAGACCGCTGGGGCCTGCCGATGCATTATGTCCCACGTCACAAGTCGTTGATGGAGCGCGCCGGGTCACTGGTGCACACCACGTTCTCGTTGGCCGGTCTGCGTCCCGCACGCAACCGTTCAGTGTCCGGAAAGGCTGCCTGAATAGATGCTTGATTGGTCCGACGTCGATATTGCCGTGCGCGACGCCGTTCGCGAGTTCGTGGACAAGGAAATTCGGCCCCACCTCGACGAACTCGAGGGCGGCGACATGGAGCCGTACCCGATCATCCGAAAACTGTTCGCCACCTTCGGAATCGACGTCATGGCACGGGAGGCACTGGAGCGACGGCTGTCCCGGCTGCGGTCCGGCGAGGCCTCGGACGGCAAGCCGCGGGCGTCCGGTGGGATGTTCGGCGGTGGACCGGACCAGGCCGGCATGGGCATGGTGCTGATCAGCGAATTGTGCCGGGTCAGTTCAGGTCTGGTGACGGGCGTGGGCGTCAGCCTGGGCCTGACGGTCCCCACGATCCAGAGCCGCGGCACCCTGGCCCAGCAGGAACGCTGGCTGCCCGGCCTGGTGACCTACGAGAAGGTCGGCGCCTGGGCCATCACCGAACCCGACTCGGGCTCGGACGCATTCGGCGGCATGAAGTCCTACGTCGTGCGCGACGGGGACGATTACATCCTCAACGGCCAGAAGACCTTCATCACCAACGGCCCCGACGCCGACGTCGTCGTCGTGTACGCCAAGCTGGACGAGGGCGACGGCGCCGACAAGCGCGACCGCAAGGTGCTGACCTTCGTGCTCGACCGCGGCATGGAGGGCTTCGTCCAGTCGAAACCGTTCCGCAAGATGGGCATTCACTCGTCGCGCACCGGTGAACTGTTCTTCAACAACGTCCGGCTGGGCCGCGACCGGCTGCTCGGCGAGACCGAGGAGAACAAGGCCGGCGACGGCCGCGACAGCGCGCGCTCGAGCTTCTCGGCCGAACGCGTCGGCGTCGTGTCGATGTCGCTGGGCATCATCGAAGAATGTCTGCGGCTGTGCATCGACTACGCCAAGACCCGCACGTTGTGGGGGCAGAACATCGGCCAGTTCCAGCTGATCCAGCTCAAGCTGGCCAGCATGGAGGTGGCCCGGATGAACGTGCGCAACATGCTGTTCCGCGTCATCGAGTCCGGCCAGGCCGGCCGGCAGATTCCGCTCGCCGAAGCGTCGGCGATGAAGTGGTACTGCTCGCAGGCCGCCACCGATGTCGCGATGGATGCCATCCAGTTGTTCGGCGGCAACGGCTACATGACCGAGTACCGCGTCGAGCAGTTGGCGCGTGACGCCAAGTCGTTGATGATCTACGCCGGCAGCAACGAGGTGCAGATCACCCACGTCGCCAAGGGGCTGCTGGCCTAGGCCGAATCAGGAGTGGGCCCGGGAGCTCTCGTACAGGCAGATCGATGCGGCGGCTGCCACGTTGAGGCTCTCGGCGCTCCCCCGCATCGGGATGTGCACGCGCTGCGATGCCAGCGCCATGACGTCGGGCGGCAGGCCGTGCGCCTCGGGTCCGAACAGCCACGCGGTACGCGCCGACAGATCGGCGGCGCGGATGTCGACGGAGGCGTCCAGCGCGGTTGCGAGCACCTCCATGCCGCTGTCCCGGATCGCCGAAACCACCGCGGCCGCATCGGGATCCACCACCACGGGCAGTGAGAAGATGCTGCCCGCCGAGGACCGCAGGCATTTCCCGTTGTAGGGGTCGACGCTGTGTCCGGCGAACACCACGGCGTCGGCACCCATGGCGTCGGCGATGCGGATCAGGGTGCCGGCGTTGCCGGGCTCCGACATGCCGACCGGCACCGCGAGCAACCGTGGCTCTGCCGCCAGCACGTCCGCCAACGACGTCTCGGGCAGCGCGCACACGGCGATGAGCCCGACGGGCGTCACGGTCTCCGACAACGCCTTTGCGGCCTTCTCGGTGATCACCGCGACCGGGGCACCGTCCAGCAGTGCGCCGAAGCGCTCCAGCGCGGCGGCCGTCGCGAAGACCTCAGAAACAAGTCCGCGCCGCAGCGCTGCCTCGACGAGGTTGGGTCCCTCGGCAAGGAAGCGCCCGGCGCGTTTGCGCCCGACGTGGCGCTGCAGCTTGGCTGCAGCGACCACCCGGGCAGATCGCTCGGTGAGCGCTGAGTCTGTAGTCAGACTCAGGCAGCCTCTCCGGACGGGGCGTTGACGTCAGCAGGCAGAGCGGCCTTGGCCACCTCGACCAGCGCGGTGAACGCGGCGGGATCGCTGATGGCGATCTCCGACAGGTTCTTGCGGTCGACCTCGACGCCGGCCAGCTTCAGGCCCTGGATCAGGCGGTTGTACGTGACGCCGTTCTCGCGAGCGGCGGCGTTGATACGCGTGATCCACAGCTTCCGGAAGTCACCCTTGCGGGCGCGACGGTCGCGGTAGGCGTAGGTCAACGAATGGAGCTGCTGCTCCTTGGCCTTGCGGTAGAGCCGCGAGCGCTGCCCGCGGTAACCCTTCGAGGCCTTCAGTACTGTGCGCCGCTTCTTCTGAGCGTTCAGTGCGCGCTTCACGCGTGCCATGAGTTTTCCTATCCTTCGATGTTCAGGGGAGCGGGCGGTACTAGCCGGCCAGCATCTTGGCGACACGCGCGGTGTCGTTGGCAGCAACCACGGCGCGACCGTCGAGACGACGGGTGCGCTTGGTGGCCTTGTGCTCCATCAGGTGGCGGCGGTTGGCCTTCTGGCGCACGATCTTGCCGGTTCCGGTCTTGCGGAACCGCTTCGATGCGCCACTGTGGGTCTTGGCCTTGGGCATGTGTCCTCAGTTTCTTTCCATGCGGTCGCTCGCGGCGGCTGGAGGCCGCTGCGAGCGATCGCGACTGCTGTTACGCGGTTGCGTCAGATTCAGGTGCCGCGGGGGCCGGCCGTCCGGCCGGCGCGTCGGCGTCGTGCGCCGCCTTGGCGCGAGTCTTCGCGCCGCGGTGCGGAGCCAGCACCATCGTCATGTTGCGGCCGTCCTGCTTGGCGGACGTCTCGATGAAGCCGTATTCGGCGACGTCGGCGCCCAGCCGCTGCAGGAGTCGGTAGCCCAGTTCGGGCCGCGACTGCTCACGTCCGCGGAACATGATGGTCACCTTGACCTTCGACCCTGCTTCGAGGAAGCGGACTACGTGACCCTTCTTGGTCTCGTAGTCGTGGTCGTCGATCTTGGGACGCAGCTTCTGTTCCTTGACGACGGTCTGCTGCTGGTTCTTGCGAGACTCACGTGCTTTCTGAGCCGTCTCGTACTTGAACTTGCCGTAGTCCATGATCTTGCAGACCGGCGGCTTGGCGCCTGGCGCAACTTCGACAAGGTCGAGATCGGCGTCCTGGGCGACGCGGAGGGCATCTTCGATGCGCACGATCCCTACCTGCTCGCCGTTCGGTCCGATCAACCGAACTTCAGGTACGCGAATGCGCTCGTTGACGCGTGTCTCAGTGCTGATGGGGCCTCCCGGGTTGTTCCATTACTTGTTCAGTAGAGGTCACACCCGGCTCAGCCATCTGTTCGCATGAACAGAAAAGCCCTGCATATAGCAGGGCCCATTGCCGACCGATCACGGCTCACGCCGCCTGCGCACAACGCAGAACAGGCACAATGTGCCTGTGACCGGACCGTCAAGCCGCGAGGCCGACGGTGGGAGTGGGACTCCACTTGCTGTCCTGACGTAAGCCAGGACGGTCGCGCATGACACTCTAGCAGTCATGACCGACCCGAACCTAACCAGTGACCAGGTGCGCGAGCTCGCCGAGATCCCCGCCGTCGAGGTGATCACCCGCGCCGCCGTCATGCTGATGAGCGCGGCCGCCGAGAAGCTCGGCCTGGCCGATGCCGATCCCGACGAGAGCCCGCACCGCGACCTCGACGAGGCCCGTCGCCTCATCACCGCGCTGGCCGGCCTGGTTCAGGCCTCGGCCGAGTATCTGGGACTGCACGCCGGCCCGGTCCGGGACGGCCTCAAGAGCCTGCAGCTGGCGTTCCGCGAGGCGAGCGTCGCGCCGGACGAGCCCGGGCAGGGTCCGGGCGAGAAGTACACCGGCCCGGTCTGGTAGCTCAGGGGCTGTGCAGACACTTCCAGGTTTCACCGCATATTGTCCGAACTTATGACGTTGACGCCGAGCAGATCGCAGCAGCGCCCGACGACATTGGGGTGGGTTCCGCCCGCGGCCGGATGGACCGTCGGTGTCGTCGCGACCCTGTCGCTGTTCGCCAGTCTGTCGCCGCTGATCCGGTGGATGATCCACATCCCCCGCGAGTTCGTCAACGACTACCTGTTCAACTTCCCGGACACCAGCTTCGCCTGGTCGTTCGTGCTGATCCTGCTGGCCGCGGCACTCGCCGCACGTAAGCGGATCGCCTGGTGGGTCCTGCTGATCTACATGGTCGGCCACATCGGCTGGAACGTCTACGGACTGCTGTCCGACAACTTCCCGGACGGCGACCTGACCTTCGTGGAGGACTTCGGCGAGGCGCTGGGCCTGGTGTTCCACATCGGCGTCATCGTGGTCCTGCTGCTGTCGCGGAATCAGTTCTGGGCCAAGGTCCGCCGCGGGGCGCTGCTCAAGGCGGCCCTGACCCTGGTCGCCGGCATGGCTGTCGGCATCCTGGCGGCCTGGGGGCTGCTGGAGATGTTCCCCGGCCGGCCGCCGCTGGACCCCGACTACCGACTGGCCTATGCGGTGAACCGGGTCAGTGGTTTCGCCGCGGTCGGCAAGGAGGCGTTCGAGGGCGGCCATCCGCACGCGTTCCTCAACGCGCTGTTCGGCCTGTTCGGCGCCGTGGCGCTGATCGTGGCGGCGATCGTGCTGTTCCAGTCCCAGCGCGCCGAGAACGCCCTCACCGGCGAGGACGAGTCCGCGATCCGCGGCCTGCTCGAGCTGTGGGGCAAGAACGACTCGCTGGGTTACTTCGCCACCCGCCGCGACAAGGCCGTGGTCTTCGCACCCAACGGCCGTGCGGCCATCACCTATCGGGTCGAGGTGGGCGTCTGCCTCGCCAGCGGTGATCCCGTCGGCGACCCGCGGGCCTGGCCGGCGGCCATCGACGCGTGGCTGGCGCTGTGCCAGACCTACGGTTGGGCACCGGGCGTCATGGGCGCCAGCTCGACCGGCGCGGAGGCTTACCGCCAGGGTGGTTTGAACGCCCTGCAACTCGGCGACGAGGCCATCCTGCATCCGCAGAACTTCCGGCTGTCGGGCCCCGACATGCGGGCCGTCCGCCAGGCCGTCACCCGCGCCCGCCGCGCCGGGCTGACGGTACGGATGCGTCGGCACCGCGACATCAGCGCCGACGAGATGGCTCAGGTGATCGCGCATGCCGACGCCTGGCGCGACACCGAGACCGAACGCGGCTTCTCGATGGCGCTGGGCCGGCTCGGCGACGCCGCCGACGGGGACTGCCTGCTGGTGGAGGCCGTGCAGGGTGACGGCCAGGTGGTGGCGATGCTGTCGCTGGTGCCGTGGGGCAACAACGGGGTGTCGCTGGACCTGATGCGCCGCTCCCCCGCCTCCCCCAACGGCACCATCGAGCTGATGGTCAGCGAGTTGTGCCAGCGCTCGGAAGAGATTGGCGTGAACCGGATTTCGCTGAACTTCGCGATGTTCCGCTCGGCGTTCGAGCAGGGTTCGCAGCTGGGCGCGGGCCCGATCCTGCGGCTGTGGCGCGCGCTGCTGATCTTCTTCTCGCGGTGGTGGCAGCTGGAGACGCTGTACCGCTCCAACATGAAGTACCTGCCCGAGTGGGTACCGCGCTATGCCTGCTACGAAGACGCGCGCCTGATCCCGCGTGTGGGCGTCGCGTCGGTGATCGCCGAGGGCTTCCTCGTGCTGCCGTTCTCCCGCCGCGACGAACAGCCCCACACCGGCCACCACACCGCGGCCCCCAAGAACCTGATCGATTCGGGACGGCTGCATCCCGACGGCAGCGCACCCGATGTCGCTGATCTGGCGGCCGGGGCATCCGACACCGCCGAGGCCCGGCGCCTGCCCGACCAGGTCCGGGTCCGGATGGCCAAGCTGCAGGCGTTGCAGGCGGAAGGCATCGACGCCTACCCGGTGGGACAGGCGCCCAGCCACACGGTCGCCGAGGCGCTGGGGTCGGCCGCCGACACCGCGGTCTGCGTCGCGGGCCGCGTGCTGCGGCTGCGCGACTACGGCGGCGTGCTGTTCGCCCAACTGCGCGACTGGTCCGGCGAAGTCCAACTGCTGCTGGACAATTCGCTGCTGACCGGCAGCACCGTGGCCGAATTCACCGGCGCCATCGACCTCGGTGACCTGATCGAGGTCTCCGGCGCCATGGGCACCAGCCGCAACGGCACGGTGTCGGTGCTGGTGCACAACTGGCGCCTGATCGGCAAGTGCCTGCGCCCGCTGCCCGACAAGTGGAAGGGCCTGACCGATCCCGAGGCCCGCGTCCGCACCCGGTACCTGGACCTGGCGATCAACACCGAGTCGCGAGAGTTGATCACCGCGCGCAGCCGGGTGCTGCACGCCATCCGGGAAACGTTGGTGGGCAAGGGTTTCCTGGAGGTCGAGACCCCGATCCTGCAGCAGATTCACGGCGGCGCGAACGCGCGGCCGTTCGAGACCCACATCAACGCCTACGACCTTGACCTGTACCTGCGCATCGCGCCCGAGCTGTACCTGAAGCGGCTGTGCGTGGGCGGTGTCGAGCGCGTCTTCGAGCTGGGCCGCGCGTTCCGCAACGAGGGTGTGGACTTCAGCCACAACCCCGAGTTCACCCTGCTGGAGGCGTACCAGGCGCACGCCGACTACAACGTCTGGATCGACGGCTGCCGCGAGATCATCCAGAACGCCGCGGCGGCCGCCAACGGCGCGCAGATGGTCATGCGCCCCGGACCCGACGGCAGCCTTACGCCCGTTGACATCTCGGGCCACTGGCCCGTCAAGACGGTGCACGACGCGGTGTCCGAGGCGCTGGGCGAGCACGTCACCCCGGAGACCGATGTGGCGACCCTGCGCAAGCTGTGCGACGGCGCGACGATCCCGTACCGGACCCACTGGGACGCCGGCGCGATCGTGCTGGAGCTGTACGAGCACCTCGTCGAAGACCGCACCGAGGCACCGACGTTCTACAAGGACTTCCCGACCTCCGTGTCGCCGCTGACCCGGCCGCACCGCAGCATCCCCGGCGTTGCCGAACGGTGGGACCTGGTGGCCTGGGGTGTCGAGCTCGGCACCGCCTACAGCGAGCTGACCGATCCGGTGGAACAGCGCCGGCGGCTCGAGGAACAGTCGCTACTGGCCTCCGGCGGCGATCCCGAGGCCATGGAGCTGGACGAGGACTTCCTGCAGGCGATGGAATACGCCATGCCGCCGACCGGCGGTCTCGGCATGGGCGTCGACCGCGTGGTCATGCTGATCACCGGACGCAGCATCCGCGAGACGCTGCCGTTCCCGCTCGCGAAGCCGCGGTAAGCACAGGAGCCTCCCAGCTTCGCGCGGCACCCTGACGTCGTGACGATCGGTGCGACGAACGCCGGGCTCTATGGCGAGCAACATGTTTCGTTGACGCACGGCTGGCTGCCCGGCACCGTCCAGGCCCTCGCGGTGACAGTGCTGATCTTCGCGGTCGGCTGGCGTAACAGCCGGTGGCGCGCCGTCTGGCTGCCCGTCGCCGCCGCGTCCGGCTTGCTGGTGACGGCCACCGCCCGCTGGATCGTGGCATCGCAGGGCTGGTCCGACGAACCCGCGCCGACCCGGCTGTGGGTCTGGACCGCGGTGACCGGCGCCGCGGTGGTTCTGCTGATCGTCGGCTGGCAGGCCACCCGCTGGTGGCGCCGCGGGCTGGCGATGCTGGCGGTACCGCTGTGCGTGCTGTCCACGGGGCTGACGCTCAACGCCTGGGTCGGATACTTCCCGAATCTCGACACCGCGTGGGAACAGGTCAACTCGGCGCCGCTGCCCAACCAGACGCGACCCGAGACCGTGGTCGCGATGCAGAAGGCACGGCAGATACCGAGCAAGGGCAGCGTGGTGGAGATCCAAACCGGCTCGGCGGCATCGGGATTCAAGCACCGCGACGAATACGTGTACCTGCCGCCGGCCTGGTTCGCCAGCAACCCGCCGCCGCGACTGCCGATGGTGATGATGATCGGCGGCGAATTCAACACCCCCGCCGACTGGCTGCGGGCCGGTAACGCGATCACGACGGTCGACGCCTTCGCCGCCGCTCATCAGGGCAACGCCCCGGTGCTGGTGTTCGTCGACCCCGGCGGTTCTTTCAACAACGACACCGAGTGCGTCAACGGGCCGCGCGGCAACTCCGCCGACCATCTGATCAAGGACGTGCTGCCCTTCATGACCGCCAACTACGGCGTGAGCACCGACCGCCGGCACCGCGGCATCGTCGGCTGGTCCATGGGCGGCACCTGCGCGGTGGATCTGACGGTGATGCATCCGGATCTGTTCAGCGCGTTCCAGGACATCGCCGGGGACATCGCGCCGAACGCCGGTGACCGGCCGCAGACCGTGCAACGACTGTTCGGTGGCAGCACCGCCATATACGCCGACTGGGACCCCATGACGGTGATGTCCCGTCACACGTACGACGACATCGCGGCCTGGTACGACATCAACGGACCGGAGCTCTCACGCGGCCCGCTGCCCGCGCAAACCGTTGCGGCGCACTCGCTGTGCGGCGTCGGCAGCACCCGTGGCATCCGGTGCGCGGTCGTCGAACGGCCGGGCAAGCACGACTGGCCGTTCGCGGCGCAGGCGTTCAGCGCGGCGCTGCCGTGGCTGGCCGGCCAGCTCGGGACACCGGGCGTGCCGCGGCTGCCGTTGCCCGCCGCGACGGCACCCGCCATGCCGGTCGAAGCCGCTCGCCGGTGACCTAGTAGTCGGCTTCGGCGGCCAGGATCTCAGCGAGGAACGCGTCGGCACCGGGCGCCGCCAGCCGGGCCCGCACGTAGCGCCGGACCCGGTCCCGAACCGCTGCCGTCTCGCCGGTCCCGGCACCCACCGTCACGGTGGTGTCCGTCCAATCATGGCCCCACGCTTGGTTTTCGGTGGCCGACAGCGGCACGGTCGCGTTTCCGTCGATGTCGAGCGTGCCGCCGCCGCCGATCGAACCCGAGTCCAGCCGCACCGGGATGCCGTCCGCGGGACCGATGGTGGCCACCCGGATGTCGGCGACCACCGCACCGTCACGGGCCCACACGGACCAGTCGATGGTGTGCTCGGCAGCGTCGAATGTCCGCGGTGGCACCGCGGTCCACGAGACGGATGCGACGCCGTCGGCGATGGCCCCGTCGCCGACGGCACCGGGCTGCCCGGCGGCGAGCGCATAGTCGTCCTGCCGCGGTGGCCCCTGGGCCGCAAGGACTTCGGACCAGTCCCCCAGTCCGGCCTCGTCGGCGAGGTCGACACAGCTGCGGACGAGGCCGAGAATCCGGGGGTCCCCGGATGCCGCCGTACTCGCCAACGCCTGTCGGTGCGGCGCCAGCAGCCCGGCGATATCCGAATCCAGGGTGTCCTCGGTGAAGTAGTCCTGCAGAGCCGCCGTCGACAGCGCCACCTCGGCGTCCAGCACCGCGGGGTCCAGCGGCACGATGCCGTCGCGGGCGCTGGCCGGCCACCACCGCCGTAGCCAGTGCCCGACGGCCAGACGGCGAAGTGCGGCAAGGGGTTCGGGCAGTAGCAGGACGTCGGCAGTCTCGGCGGCGGCGAGCACCGCGACATGTCCGGCCTCGCCGACCAGCCGCCACAACCAGTCGGCCGCGGACAGATCGGTGAACGTGATCCGGACCGCCTGCACCGGATCGTGGATCGTCCAGGCGAGGACCGCACCGCTCACCTCGAGCACCGCCACCTCCGGCGGTGCCGCGACCTCGGACCCCAAAGCCCACAATCCGGAATCGACAGTGAGTTTCATCCTGCCGCCTCCAATTCCAGCATCGCCTTGATGCGCTGGCGATGATCGAGACTCACCGACCGGGCGACCCCGTCCAGCAGTCCGCGCACCTCGCCGGCGTCGTCGCAGGGTTCCTGCCAGACGTCACGTCCGTGCAGGCGGGCCCACAGCCGCGAGACATAAGGACGGACGAATGCGCCGAGGTCGTCCACCACCTGCTGCTGCCGCGGGTGCACCGGTCCGTCGTCGGTCAAATAGCGACGGGCGTGCAGCACGTACGCCTCTTTGCGGAGCCGCGCCTGAATCTGGCCCGAAAGGTGGTAGCGCGTCCGGTGATTCACCTCGAGCGGCGCCAAGTCCATCCCGATCTCGATGCCGGCGACGAGCGTGGCCTGGTTGTCCTCGGCCAGTAGCCCCCACGGCGAGGCCGCACGGTCGGCCTCTTCGGCGCACAGGGTCGGCAGGTCGGGCAACTCGTCGCGGTCGAGGGCACGGCGCAGCGTCGCCCGGACCCGGTCGACGATGCTGCGGTCGAGGGGACGTTCGGCGGCGCGGGAGCCGGCGACCGTCGGCTTGGCTTGCGGTGCGGCACCGCACAACCCGATCTGGTCGACCGACCACGGCGCGGCGGGCAGGGCGTCCCGCATCCGGGCGCCGAAGTTGTACGGGGTGTTGTCGCCGATCAACGTGGTCCAGACCCGTTGCCGCGCAGCATCGGCGTTGTGGCCACCGTCCGGGCCGAGCACCGTCGTCAGGCCGGCGAGAAACGGTTCGCACGGCGCCTCGTCCGCCCTGACGTCGTCCCAGCCGGCATCGAGCTGACGTGACAACGTCTCCAGCACCGCAGGATCGGCGAGGTACTCGTGCAGCCGCTCGACCGCGGTGCGGTCCCGATCGCCGTGCACGTCGCGCAGCGCCTCCGCGACGATGCGCGAATCATCCTGCCCTGGTGTGCCTCTGGTCGCGGCCAGTTCGAAACACACCGGGAAGTAGAGCTCTTGGGCATTGCCGGTGGTGATCCGGTCGCGCCGGCGCTGCGCCTTCAACAACGCGAACCACTGTGCCGCGGCCCGCAACTGAACCGCGTGGTCGACGATCACCCGGCGCATCTCGTCGGCGACGTCGGCGGCGACGACGGGCGCGGAGTATTCGGGGTGCGCCCGCAGCCGGAGCACCAACGGATCGATGATGCGCTTCACCGCGCGGCTCAGCGGACCGCCGTCGGGACTGCTCAGCAGTTCGAGACCGGGCCCGATCTCGCGCCACGCGGCGTCGATGACGGCACGACGTGGTTGTGGCCCAATGGTCATCAGCGTGCCCCGTCGACGGAGAAGGTCATCAGCGCGGCCCAGTACACGGGGCTGAGTGTGGCGTCTCCGGTTCGCCAGCGCTGCAGGCAGTCTCGTTGCCAGCGGTTCACGGCACGAGCCGGTGTCGTCGCCTGGTGCGCGGCGTCGACGGCGATGATCGCCTCCGCCATCGGGTCGGCGGCGCCCGCCGTGGCCGTCCGGTATCCGGCGGTGGTGGGCAGCGACCAGAGAGTCGCGGTGACCACCTGTGCGCCACCGAGGATCATCGCCGCGACCAGTCCGGTGGCCTCGTCGAACCGGTAGTCGGCGCCGGATGCGCAGGCCAGCAGCGCGACCCGGGGCGGGATCGGCAATCCCATCACCATGATGTCGGCGGCCGTCAGTGGCTCGGGCTCCGCCAGATGCAGAGCCGCCTGGTCGGCCGAGCCGTCGCGGTCGGGAGCGGCACTGGCATGCCCGACGTACACGAGCCGTGCCGGGCGCAGCGCCAGCTGCTCCGCCAGCCAGTGCCGGTCGGCGTCGCCGCGGCGGAAGAGCTCCACGGTGGCGTCGACCGCTGGGAGGGCCGGCCGCTCGCCGAAGTGCCGGGCCAGCACGGTGTCCGGTGCGGGCCGGCCGAGCACCGAGCCGAGCGCTGAATCCGGCCGCTGGCCGGGCACTTTCGGGTCCAGCACCAGCAGCGGCGGCCCGTCCGCTGGTTGGGGCTGCCTGCGTGGCGCGTTCGCGATGTTGGGTGGCACCGCCAGCAGGAGGTCGGCGACTTCGATCAGGCGCTCGTCGCCAGTTCCGCTGGACTGCGCGAGCAGGCCCCACGGCACCCGGCTCAGGCGGGCGCTCGGCGATACGAAGAGCACCGGTAGGTCCGGGTCAGCGGTGCACTGCCGCAGCAGATCCCACGCTTTGTCCGGGAGCAAGGCCCCGAGGAGCCGGGCGAGCTCCCGTTCGCGTGCCACAGCAGCGAACGGACCCGTCGCCAACGACCGGGTCAACGCTTCGGAAAGTTGTTCACCGTCAAGCGGATCCGGCAAGGCCTCAGCCAGCGCGGAGGTCACCGCCAGCAGAACGTCCTCGGCCACCACCCAGGTGACCAGCCGCTCCGGTGCGCCGACGACCCGGAGGCTGACGTACGTCGCGATACCGATGTCGGCGAAGCGGAGCACCAACGTCGTTGCGGTGTCCTGGGTTACGGGCATGTCGACCACGCCTCCTGGTCCGCGGTGACGGCGCGGCCATAGCGCGTCTGGGCCAGCTCGCGGTAGCGCGCCAGCACCGGCGCACCGTCGGGCTCCATCTGCAGCGGCGGCAACGGCCCGAGCCGAATGAGCCCGGCGGCGCCGACCGCGACCGGGCCGGATGCGACCGACGCCAGTTCGTCGACCTCGAGAACCGGTGCGGCTGTCGTGGTGGCCCGGGCCCACTCCATCGTGGCGCCCGTCGCGGCGTCGACGCTGAATGCCCCTCGGGCGCTGTGATATTCGATCAGTTCGCCGACCAGCGCCGGATCCTGCGATTCCCAGGCGACCGCGAACGCACCGGCAAGAAGAGGTGCCGCCACCCCGGCGGCCCATCGCGACCGGGCATCGGCGTCGGTGATCGAATAGCGCACCGAGTCGACAGCCAGCGCCGCGGGCAACTTCAGGTCGGCAGCGGCGGCCAGTTTGTCCATGCCGGAACGGTATTGGTCGGTGCCGGGTTCGGCGGACCACGTCCCGAGCCCACCGCGGTAGCGGGCTTCGGCCTGTGCCCAGGTGTCGGCGGGATCACCCGCGGCATCGAAGCCGAGATCCGCGAGTCCCTCGGCACGCCAGACGGTGCCGAGTTGGTCATCCAGCCGGGCGTACTGCAACCAGCTGCTGCGCGGTGAGGAATCCAGGCAAGTCCGGGCCTGATCGATCAGTGCCCGGGCCTCGTCGTAGCGGCCCCGGAAGATGGCGATCCAGCTGCGTTGCAACAAGATACGGTGTACGTGCAGCGGCTTGCCCAGCTCACGCCAGTGCCGTTCGGCGTGTCCCCAGCATTCGTCTGCGGCCTGCAGCGCGCCGGCGGCCAGTCGGGTGAGTCCGAAGTACAGCCAGCAGCGCGACACCTCGTGGGCCCGCGCCTGGCGGGCGATCTCCGGATACGCGGCAGTGAGCAGCGCCTCCGTACCCTGCTGGTCACCGGCCAGCCAGCTCACCGCCGCCCGCTCCAATTTCGCTCGGGCCGCGGCCAATTCCCAGCCCCGAGCCTGCGCCCGGGCCTCGGCGCGGCGCAGCCACGGCAATGCCTCGTCCACTTTGCCGGTGTCGATGCAGAACCGTGCGTAGCCGAGCGCTCCGGTGAGCCAGAGGTATTCCCGTTCCGGGGTGGTGGCCGGCGGAGCGATTGCGGCGAGCACGTCCTCCCACAGCGGCACCGAGCGGACGTGCAGATCGTCGTCGCAGAGCGCGAGCGCGCACAGGATGCGGGCGTGGGTCAGCAGATAGGTGTGTTCGTCGTCCAGATCGGAGTATGGGGACGGGCCGTCCAGCGCGGTCAGGGACGCGGCCGCCCCTTCGTGGTCGCCGATCGCGGCGGACAGGCCGGTCCGCAGGAAGGTGGCCCGGCGGCGGTAGCGGCTGAGCATGTGATCCGCGTCCTCCGGGGTCATGGTCATCTGCGCGACGATCTCGGCCGGCGCACGGCCGCCCAGGATCGATGCGTAGATGTCGAGGCAGTCGTCGATACGACGGATGCATTCGCGCACGCCGTCCAGGGCGCCGCGGATCAGATAGATCTCGCCGAGCTGGGCGAAGACCTCGAGCATCTGGTCGTCGCGGTCGGCGGCTTCGATGGCGGGCATCAGCGACAGCAGCAGTTCTTTGGCTGTCTGCTCGTCGGCGGCGAACATCAGCGCGCGGGCGCGAGCGAGTTCGCCGGTGATCGACACGGCCGAATCATAGGTCGAGCGGCGGATGCATGGTCTGCACCCGCCGCTCGGGCAGCCCCGGGCATGTCAGCCGCAGGACACCTTGATCTCGAAGTTCTTCGAGATCATCCCCGCCATGGGGTTCTTCATATCGGCACCGGCGGCCTGCCCGGTGATGGTGTACGTGCTGCCGTCGACCTTGACGTCAGCCGAGCCGGTCTTCATGCCGCCCATCTCCGACACCGCGAGCGCGTTGCCGTCGACCACCAGGCCCAGGGACTGCACCTTCGGCGGCGAAGCGTCCGTCATGACGACGCCGAGGCCCTGCGCGCCACCGCCGATGGGTGCGCTGGCAATGTTGATGCTGCCGCCCTGCTTCACGCAGGTCACCGACTTCAGGTCCAGGCCGGCCAGGTCCTGGCCCTCGACCTTGACGACGGTGTTGCCGCCGCCGTTGCTCACCGAACCCGGACCGGACGCCTTCGGGCCGTCCGCCTTGTCGGTGGAGCAGCCGATGAGGGTGGCGCCCACGGCCAGCATGCCGATACCAGCGGCCAGAGTGCGATTGATGTTCATGTCAGAGGGTTTCCCTTCTTCGTTACGCCGCCCCAGTGGCGTCGTCGTGCGGTAAGTACACGCGGGCGCCGCGGCTACCGATCCCAACTTTGTGGCGCGGTACGGTGAAGCCATGGCCGACGAAACCGAGCCCATCGACGCCGAGATCGTGCCATTGGATGCGGCGCCCGCCCCGGTGCCGGTGTCCCCGCCTGTCGATCCGGGCTACACCCCCGACGGTGTCCCGACCTTCGAGTCGGTGCGCGACAAGATCGAGAACCGGTACGGCACCGCGATCGGCTCGGCCGAGCTGGCCGCGGAAACCCCCGAGGGCCGTTCGGTCGAGGAACAGTACGAAGCGCGCCAGAAGGCTGCCGCGGAACGCCTCGAGCAGATCCGTCGCTCGATGCACGACGGCTGACTTGCGTACCTTCACCATCGCCAAGCGCCGCAATCGCTTGGCGCACCGCCATTTCCTGAGCGATCCGGCCTCGAGCCCCGCCGAGGTGACCCGGGCGCTGGTCGGCCTGCACGGCACCGATCCGGCCACTCCGTACCTCTCCCTGTGGGCCCGACTGCCCGGTTTCGCCGTGGACGACCTCGATGCGGCGCTGTACCGGGACCGGCAGTTGGTCAAGCACATGGCCATGCGCCGGACGCTGTGGGTCGTGCACACCGCGGACCTGCCTGCGGTCCAGGCCGCGGCCAGCGAGCGCGTGGCCACCACCGAGCGCAAGCGGCTGATCGCTGACATCGAAAAGTCCGGCATCGCGGCCGACGGCGAGGCGTGGCTCGAGCTGGCATCGGCTGCGGTGCGTCGGCACCTGGAAGCGGGTTTGACGGCCGGCACTGCCGCGCTGCGGGCCGCGCTGCCCGAGTTGGCGGGCAGCTGGGATCCGGCGCCCGGAAAGACCTGGGGCGGAAGCACTCCCGTCGCGCCGCGGGTGATGACGGTGCTGTCCGCGCAGGGGCACGTCCTGCGCGGCCCCAACGACGGCATGTGGACGACATCGCGGCCGCTGTGGGCCGCGGCGTCGCACTGGCTGGCTGAACCCGTCGTGGCGATGGAGCCTGATGCGGCACGCGACACCTTGCTGCGGACCTGGCTCCGCACGTTCGGGCCGGCCACGGCCACTGACATCAAGTGGTGGTTCGGTCACACACTGACGTGGGCGCGTGACGGACTGCGCTCGATCGAGGCCGTGCAGGTCGCCCTCGAGGGCTGCGATGACGCCGGATTCGTCCTACCCGACGATCTCGACGACACTCCCCCGGTTGCGCCCTGGGGCGCACTGCTGCCCGGGTTGGACCCGACCGTCATGGGCTGGCAGGCGCGTTCCTGGTATCTCGGCCCGCACGCGGGCCAGTTGTTCGACCGCTCGGGCAACGCCGGTCCCACAGTGTGGTGGGACGGCCGTGTCGTCGGCGCCTGGGGTCAGGACGTCGACGGCCGGGTGCAGCTGCAATACGTCGAAGACGTCGGAGCCGCAGCACGGAAAACGCTGCAGCGCAAGGCATCCGAACTGACAGACTGGCTCGACGGCGTGCGCGTCAAGCCGCGCTTCCCGTCACCGCTGAGCCAGGCCCTCTGCCGCTGACGCTAGACACTCACCTTGCGCCGCTTGGCCTTCGGCGGATCCGGCACCACGGCGGGCAACAACTCGGCGAGGAACTGACCGGTGTAGCTGTCGGGAGTCGCCGCGACGTCCTCCGGCGTGCCGGACACCACGACGGTGCCGCCGCCGGCGCCGCCTTCGGGACCCATGTCCACGATCCAGTCCGAGGTCTTGATCACGTCGAGGTTGTGCTCGATGACGATGACCGTGTTGCCCTTGTCGACCAGGCCGTTGATCACCTTGAGCAGCTTGCGGATGTCCTCGAAATGCAGGCCGGTGGTGGGCTCGTCGAGGATGTAGACGGTGCGCCCGGTGGACCGCTTCTGCAGCTCGGCGGCCAGCTTCACGCGCTGCGCCTCACCACCGGACAGCGTCGGGGCCGGCTGGCCCAACCGCACGTAGCCCAGGCCGACGTCGACGAGCGTCTTGAGGTACCGGTGGATCGAGCTGATCGGCTCGAAGAACTCGGTGGCCTCCTCGATGGGCATGTCGAGGACCTCGGAGATGGTCTTGCCCTTGTAGTGCACCTCCAGGGTCTCCCGGTTGTAGCGCGCGCCCTGGCACACCTCGCACGGCACGTACACGTCCGGCAGGAAGTTCATCTCGATCTTGATGGTGCCGTCACCTGAACATGCTTCGCAGCGGCCACCTTTCACGTTGAACGAGAACCGGCCCGGCTGGTAGCCGCGGACCTTCGCCTCTGTGGTCGCCGCGAACAACGTCCGGATCTTGTCGAACACACCGGTGTAGGTGGCCGGGTTGGACCGCGGCGTGCGGCCGATCGGCGACTGGTCGACCCGCACCAGCTTGTCCAGCTGGTCGAGCCCGTTGATCCGGGTGTGCCGGCCCGGCACCTGGCGGGCGCCGTTGAGCTTGTTGGCCATGACAGTCGCGAGAATGTCGTTGACCAACGTCGACTTGCCGGAGCCCGAGACGCCGGTGACCGACGTGAGCACGCCCAGCGGGAAGGCCACGTCGACTTCTTTGAGGTTGTGCTCGCGTGCGCCGACGACGGTGATCTGCCGCTTGCGGTCGACGGGCCGGCGGATGGCCGGCACCTCGATCTGCTCCCGGCCCGAAAGATAGGCGCCGGTAAGCGATTTGGTGTTCTTCAGCAGCTCCTTGTAGGTGCCGCTGTGCACGATCTGCCCGCCGTGCTCACCCGCCGCGGGACCGATGTCGACGACCCAGTCGGCGTGCGCGATGGTGTCGAGGTCGTGCTCGACGACGATCAGCGTGTTGCCGAGGTCGCGCAGCCGGACCAGGGTGTCGATGAGCCGGCGGTTATCGCGCTGGTGCAGGCCGATGGACGGCTCGTCGAGCACGTAGAGGACACCGACCAGACCGGAGCCGATCTGCGTGGCCAGCCGGATGCGCTGTGCCTCACCGCCGGACAGCGTGCCTGCCGCGCGGGACAGGGTCAGGTAGTCGAGGCCGACGTCGAGCAGGAAGCCCAGCCGCGATTGCACTTCTTTGAGCACCTGGCCGGCGATGGCCTGCTCGCGCGGACCGAGGGTCAGCGCGTTGAGGAACGCCGAGCAGTCCGAGATGGACAGATCACACACCTGCGCAATGGATTTCGCGTCGTCGTCCGCGGAGAGCGTGACGGCCAGAATCTCGGGCTTGAGGCGGGTGCCGGCGCACTCGGGGCACGGGATGTCCCGCATGAAGCCCTCGTAGCGTTCCTTCATCTGCTCGGATTCGGTCTGCTCCATGCGGCGCTGCAGGAACGCCAGCACGCCTTCGAAGTCGGCGTAGTAGGAGCGCGTGCGGCCGTACCGGTTCTTGTACCGGACGTGCACCTGGTGGTCGGAGCCTTCCAGAATGGCCTTGCGCGCCTTGGCCGGAAGCTTCTTCCACGGGGTGTCGATGTCGAAGCCCAGCTCCTCGCCGAGCCCGGCCATCATGCGGGTGAAGTAGTCGGAGTTGTGGCCCATGGACCACGGCGCCACCGCGCCCTCTGCGAGCGTCAGCTCCGGGTCCGGCACGACGAGCTCGGGGTCGACCTCCTTCTTGATGCCCAGACCGGTGCACTCCGGGCAGGCACCGTACGGTGAGTTGAACGAGAACGACCGTGGCTCGAGGTCGTCGACGGCCAGCGGATGCGCGTTGGGGCAGGCCAGCTTCTCCGAGAAGCGCTGCTCACGCTGCGGGTGGTTGTCGTCACGGTCGACGAACTCGAGGACGACGATGCCGTCCGCGAGACCCAGCGCGGTCTCGACCGAATCGGTCAGACGCTGCTTGGCGCTGGCCTTGACGGTGAGACGGTCGACGACCACCTCGATGTCGTGCTTCTCCTGCTTTTTGAGCTTCGGCGGGTCGGTCAGCGAGTGCACGACGCCGTCGACCCGGACCCGGCTGTAGCCCTGGCCGTTGAGCTTGTCGAAGAGGTCGACGAACTCGCCCTTGCGGGTGCGGACCACGGGCGCGAGCACCTGGAAGCGGATGCCCTCGTCCATGGCGAGCACCTGGTCGACGATCTGCTGCGGCGTCTGCCGCGCGATGCGCTCACCACACACCGGGCAGTGCGGGGTACCGGCGCGTGCGTACAGCAGACGCAGGTAGTCGTAGACCTCGGTGATGGTCCCGACGGTTGAACGCGGGTTCCGGTTGGTCGACTTCTGGTCGATGGACACCGCGGGCGACAGGCCTTCGATGAAGTCCACGTCCGGCTTGTCCATCTGGCCCAGGAACTGGCGGGCGTATGCCGACAGCGACTCGACGTAGCGGCGCTGCCCCTCGGCGAAGATGGTGTCGAACGCCAGCGAGCTCTTGCCCGAACCCGACAGGCCCGTGAATACGATCAGCGAGTCTCTGGGCAGGTCAAGGTCGATTCCCCGCAGGTTGTGCTCGCGCGCACCTTTGACGATCAGACGGTCCGACACACGTATCCCTTCACCGGTCTGGGCAATCCAGACACCACATCGCCATGCTAGGTGTCCCCACCGACAAGTCCGGATACGGTGGCGTCATGACAGTCGTCAATGACACGTACACCGGCCATGTCGATGCGGGCACCGCGGCCCGTCGCACCCTTCCCGCCGCGACGATCGTGAAGGCGTCGGTCGGACCCATGGACAACAACGCGTACCTCATCACGTGTTCCGCAACCGGAAAAACGCTGCTCATCGACGCCGCGAACGACGGACCGGCGCTCGTCGAGCTGATCAGGTCGCAGGCGCCGGACGTCGAACTCATCGTCACCAGCCACCAGCACTTCGACCACTGGCAGGCCCTGGCGGAAGTGGCCGAGGCCACAGGTGCGCCCACCGCCGCGCACGCGCTGGACGCCGAGCCGCTCCCGGTGAAGCCCGACCGCATCCTCGCCGACGGCGACACCATCACCATCGGTGACCTGACCTTCGACGTCATCCACCTGCAGGGTCACACCGAGGGTTCGGTGGCGCTGGCGCTGCGCGGCGCCGACGGTGAGGTCACCCACCTGTTCACCGGCGACTGCCTGTTTCCCGGCGGCGTCGGCAAGACCTGGCAGGACGGCGACTTCGAGCGGCTGCTCGGCGACGTCACCCGCAAGGTGTTCGACGTCTACCCCGATTCGACGGTCATCTACCCCGGCCACGGCGACGACACCACGCTCGGCACCGAGCGGCCGCATCTCGAGGAGTGGCGGGCGCGCGGCTGGTAGACGCTGGGCTGGTCAGCCCAGGCACTGGCCCGTGGGGACGGGTTGCGTGTTGCCGACGAGCGCCAGCTGGGGGCCGACTTCCTTCGCGGTCAACGCGAAGCTGGTGTCGGGGTCGTCCTGCGCGGCCCCGAAGACGACACCGCGCACCCGGCCGTCCAGGTCGATGAGCGGCCCGCCCGAATTTCCTTGCTGCACAGCGCCTCTGAGGGCGTACACCTCGCGCGTCACCGTGCCGGTGCGGAAGATGTCCGGCCCCTGGAGCTTGATGACCTCACGGACCCGCACCGGTTTGGCCTCGTACGGGCCGCCGTGCGGGAAGCCGAGCGCGGCGGCGTCGGCACCGCTGACGGCAGGCGCCTCGGAGAACATCAACGGCGCGGTCGGCAGGTCCGGCACCGCGAGGATCGAGATGTCCATGTTCGGGTCGAACGACACCACCTGGCCGTTGTACTTGGTGCCGCCGACCTCGACCGACACTTCGTCGGTCCCCGCGACGCCGTGCGCCGTCGTCATGACACGCTTGGGGCCGACCACAAACCCGGTGCCCTCCAACCGCTTTCGGCAGCTGTGGGCGATGCCGTGCACTCGCACCACACTCGCCTGCGCGGCAGTCACCGCGGGATTGTTGGCCACGTTGGGGTCGGGGGGCGCGACGGTCGGGATCGTCGATTCGGTCTCCGACGCGATCGCGGATGTCGTCGCAGGTGTGACGGCGGGGTTCTTGCCCGCGCAGCCGGCGATCAGTGTGGCGGCCAATGACAACGTCACCCATGACGCACGGACGAGACTTCTTCGAGCCATGACCCGAACTTTACGGGCACGAAAAAAACTGAGGCCCCCGGCGGTACGCCGAGGGCCTCAGAAAATCGAACTTTACGAGGTGTGGACGATCAGCACGTCGACCTTGGCGCGGCGAGCCACGTTGGCCGGCACCGAGCCCAGCAGGCGGCCGGCGATGGTGCTCAGACCGACGTTACCGACGACCAGCAGGTCAGCACTGGAACTCTCGGCCAGGTCGACCAGGGCATCGACGGGAGCGCCGACGATGGCTTTCTCCTCGACCTGGGTCGCACCGGCAGCCTCGGCACGGTCGCGGGCCTCACGCAGGATGGCGTAGATCGGCGCATCGCCGTGCACCTTGTAGCCCTCATCCTTGAGGACATCAGCCGCACGCTGATCATCGGCGTGCGGGAAGTAGGCGGTTGCCACGACCAACTTCGCATTGGCCCCCGCGGCGATCTGGGCAGCGCGCTCCACAGCGCGCAGTGACGAATCCGATCCGTCCGTACCGACGACCACGGTCTGGTAGCCGCTCATCAATGGCCTCCCGTTATCCAGGTTTGTGTATCCGGCGTTCTGTCCGGCATCCCCGCAGACAGTAGCCGCTGAATAGTGGCCATTGGTGCGGTTTCACCACACAAGTTCGCCGGGGACACCGTGAAAAATGTGCTTTACCGGCACCGATGTTAGCGGCAGGCGCCGGAACGAGCTTGCCAATAGTGACGAAACGACTGGGTGTTTCGTCCCGTGAGATGGAACGCATCGGGCCCGAGATCGTTAGCCACGACCGAAATACAGCTCCTGCGTGGCAACGCACACCAATTGGCCGGCACGGTTGTACATCGTCCCGCTGGCCAGGCCGCGGCCCCCGATTCCGCTCGGCGAGGTCTGGTCGGACAACACCCAGTCGCTCAGATCAACCGGCCGGTGAAACCACAGCGCATGGTCGATCAGCGCGGAGAAAGTGTGGGCCGGCAGCGCACCCCGCGGGATCATCGCCGCTTCCAGCATGGTGGTGCCGGTCAGGTACGTCAGCAGCCCGGCGTGCAGTGCCGGGTCGTCGGGGATGGCATCGGTCGGGCGCCACCACATCCGCAGATGCGGTGCGGAATCCGGCGAATCTTTGGCCAGCCGTGGGTGCGGGTCGATGTACCGCAGCTCGAACGGCTGGTCACGAACCCAGAAGCCGCCTGATTCGTCGGCGTAGTCGGCAAGCTGTTCGGCCATGGTCGGTACCGAAAGTGGTTCTGGCACATCAGGAATGGTCGCCTGGTAGTCGAGCGCGTCGACTGGGGTGCTGAAAGACGCCAGCGCCTCGAGCAGGATCTCGCCGTCCTGAAGAGCCGTGATGCGGCGCGTCGCGAGCGTGCCGCCGTCGCGCGCGGCGTCGACCAGAACCTCGACCGGCTTTCGGGCATCGCCGGCGCGCAGGTAGTAGACGTGGAGGCTGTGCGCGCTGCGTCCCGGCGCGGTCCTGCTCGCCGCCACCAGCACCTGACCGGCGAGATGGCCGCCGGCGATGTGATGGCTGGGGTTGTCGAGCTGGGTGGCCACGAAGTGGTGGTCATCGGTCTGATCCACCAGCAGCGTGCTCACGAGATCAGACAAGGTCGGCGAACTGTACGTCACCCGAGGCATCTTGCCTGAGGTGTTGACACACCCATTTGGCGGTAGCGCTGATCGCCGCCGTGAGTGACGTCAGTCTCGAAGATATTTATTCACAAGCTCATCGAATTCTGTTGTGCCGCGTCAGATCGACGGGTAGA